>NZ_JAVFVX010000094.1:0-12044 GCF_033441795.1 Streptomyces sp. ADMS
CATCGGCGTCCAGCGGCCCGGACGGCCCTCGGGGTCGCGGAGTACGACGTTCGCGGCGACCGCGTCATGGCCCTCGCGGAAGACGGTGGCCGAGACCTCGAAGGTCTCCCCGACCACCGCCTTCGCCGGGCGGCGCCCGTTCGTGACGAGGGGACGGACGTCCAGGACGGGGATACGGCCGACTGCGGTGCCCTCGGCGACGGAGGGGGGCGGCGGCTGAGTGACCGGGGCCGGTGGCGCGGTGGTGGTGACGGAGGGCTTCTGTGGGGGTGTCTCCGGGGCCGGGGAGGGTGCCCCCCGGGGCGGCGGCGGGACGGGGGTGTCCGTCGGGTGTGCCGGTGGTGTGCCGGTGGTGGGTGTCAGGGGTGCTGACGAGTGGTGCGTGGCGGGCATGACCGCTCCTGTCCGCGTCAACGTGGGTGGGCGGATGGTTGTGGGGAGGGTGTCCTGCGTGATGTACCCCAGTCGTGTACCGGGGGAGCCTTCCCACCCTATTCGGGTAGGCAATCCGGCACTCTGCTAACTACTCGAGCGTATGTCTGCACCCAGGATCAGCCACGTCGGTGAACGTCGCCGGGTCCGTCCGGCGGACGGACCCGGCGACGGCACAGTGCTTCTAGGAGAGCGGTATCCGCAGGAGTTTGTTCGGTGAACCGGCCCCCTTGTCGGAGACTTTCCCGGGCGTCGCCAGTGAAGTCAGCGCCTTGGCGACTTGCGCCGGACTGGATTTCGGCCGTTCCGCCAGGAAGAGGGCGGCTGCGCCCGCCGCGTGCGGCGCCGCCATCGACGTACCGGAGAAGGCCACCCGGCCGGTGTCGCTCGCGTACGACGCCGAGGTGATCGACACGCCCGGGGCGAACAGGTCGAGAGTCGATCCCCAGTTCGAGAAGCCGGCCCGGGCGTCCGTCCGCCCCGTCGCGCCGACCGTGATCGCCTGCTTGACGGCGGCCGGGGAGTAGGCCCCCGCCGACGCCGCGTCGTTCCCCGCCGCGACCGTGTACGTCACCCCGGACGCGATCGAGTTCCGTACGGCCGCGTCCAGTTGGGTGTTGCGGTAGCCACCCAGGCTCACATTGGCGACGGCGGGTTTCCTGGCGTGCTTCGTCACCCAGTCGATACCTGCGATGACCTGCGCCGTCGTACCACCACCCGCGTTGTCGAGGACGCGCACGGAGACGACCTTGGCCTTCTTGGCGACGCCGAGGGCCGTGCCGGCGATCGTCGCCGCGACATGCGTGCCGTGGCCGTTTCCGTCGCCGGCCCATCGGTCGTTGCCGACGAAGTCCCAGCCGTGGCTCGCCCGCCCGCCGAAGTCCCTGTGAGAGACACGGATGCCGGTGTCTATGACGTACACCGTCACACCCTTGCCCGCCGAGTCGGGCCAGCTGTAGCTGTCGTCGAGCGGCAGTTTGGCCTGGTCGATCCGGTCCAGGCCCCAGGACTGCGGGTCCTGCCGGCCGCGCAGGTGGGTGCGGTCGTACGTGATCCGGGTGTCCTGGACGACCGAGGCCACGCGGGAGTCCGCCGCGAGGCGCCTGGCCTGTGTCTCATTGGCCTGTATGGCGTAGCCGTTCAGGACGGTGCTGTAGGTGTGGCTTATTTTCGCCCCGTACTTCGAGGCGAGTCTTCTGCCGTCGGCCGACAGGGCCGCCGTACCCCCCTTGAGTGTCACCAGGTAACTTCCGCCGACGGAGCCGGGCTCGCCGGCGCCGACTACGCGCCCCTGCGGGGCGGCCTGTGCGGGTGCGGTGACCGAAAGCACCGAGGCTGTGGTAGCCGCGGTCAGGCCCGCCGCCCAGCGCAGACGTCTGGTACGCGTTCGTTCCATGGTTGGAGTTCCCCCCTCCTCGGCCGCCAACGCCGGGCGGCCTTCTGGGCAGCCTCTCGTGCGGGAAGAAGTGTTACAAGGTGGCCTACGGGGGTGGAATCGGCCATATCGGCAGTCGATCCTCGGTGGGGGCGCGCAATACGCGCCATGGTTCACACGCTCCCTCCCCGATACCGTCAAGGGGTTGATGACGGACGCACACGGCCGTGCGTCCTTGTACAGGCTTGATATGACGCACGACCACCGAGGTGGCATGTGAAAGCGATCCGTCGGTTCACCGTCCGTCCCGTTCTCCCCGAACCCCTCCGGCCGCTCAGCGATCTGGCCCGCAATCTGCGCTGGTCCTGGCACGCGGAGACCCGCGAGCTCTTCCAGTCCGTCGATCCCGAGCGCTGGACCGACTCGGACTGCGACCCCGTCCGTCTCCTCGGCAGCCTCTCGCCCGCGAGGCTCACCGAACTCGCCGAGGACCGCCATTTCCTGCGCCGCCTCACCGCGGTCGCCGACGACCTGCACGAGTACGTCACCGGTGCCCGCTGGTACCAGAACCAGAACCAGGAACAGGGCACCGGACTCCCCGCCGCCGTCGCCTACTTCTCCCCCGAGTTCGGCATCACGGCCGCCCTGCCGCAGTACTCCGGCGGCCTCGGCATCCTCGCCGGTGACCATCTGAAGGCGGCCAGCGACCTCGGCGTACCGCTGATCGGCGTCGGACTCATGTACCGGCACGGCTACTTCCGCCAGTCCCTCTCCCGGGACGGCTGGCAGCAGGAGCACTATCCGGTCCTCGACCCCAACGAACTCCCCGTCGCCCTCCTCAAGGAACCGGACGGTTCCCCCGCCCAGGTCTCCCTGGCCCTGCCCGGCGGCAGATCGCTGCGGGCCCGGGTCTGGCTGGCGCAGGTGGGCCGTGTACCGCTGCTCCTGCTCGACTCGGACGTGGAGGAGAACGACCTCGGTGAACGGGGCGTCACGGACCGGCTGTACGGGGGCGGCAGCGAGCACAGGCTGCTCCAGGAGATGCTGCTCGGCATAGGAGGAGTGCGCGCGGTCCGGACGTACTGCCGCCTCACCGGCCACCCGGCCCCGGAGGTGTTCCACACCAACGAGGGCCACGCGGGTTTCCTCGGTCTGGAGCGGATCGCCGAACTCTGCGACGAGGGGCTGGACTTCCACGCGGGGCTGGAAGCGGTACGGGCGGGGACGGTCTTCACGACGCACACCCCCGTCCCGGCCGGCATCGACCGCTTCGACCGTGAGCTGGTCGCCCGCCACTTCGGCCCCGACGCCGAACTCCCTCGCATCGACGTGCAACGCGTGCTGAGCCTGGGAATGGAGACGTATCCGGGTGGTGAGCCGAACCTCTTCAACATGGCGGTGATGGGGCTGCGGCTGGGCCGCCAGGCAAACGGGGTGTCTCTCCTTCACGGCCAGGTCAGCCGCGAGATGTTCGCGGGGCTGTGGCCGGGCTTCGACCCCGCCGAGGTCCCGATCACCTCGGTCACCAACGGTGTGCACGCGCCGACCTGGGTCGCGCCGGAGGTGTTCAAACTCGGGGCCCGCCAGATCGGCGCGCAACGCGCGGAGGACGCGCTGACGGTGGGCGGCTCGGACCGGTGGGACTCGGTCGCGGACATCGCCGACCAGGAGATCTGGGAGCTGCGACGTTCCCTGCGTGAGCAGTTGGTGGTGGAGGTACGGAAGCGGCTGCGGGCGTCCTGGCGTCAACGCGGCGCGGGTACGGCGGAGCTGGGCTGGATCGACGGGGTGCTCGACCCGGACGTCCTGACGATCGGATTCGCGCGCCGGGTCCCCTCGTACAAACGCCTGACCCTGATGCTGCGTGACCAGGACCGTCTCCTCGACCTGCTCCTCCACCCCGAACGCCCCATCCAGATCGTGGTGGCGGGCAAGGCGCACCCGGCGGACGACGGTGGCAAGCGCCTGATCCAGGAGCTGGTGCGATTCGCGGACGACCCGCGCGTCCGCCACCGCGTCGTCTTCCTCCCGGACTACGGCATGGCGATGGCGCAGAAGCTGTACCCGGGCTGCGACATCTGGCTCAACAACCCCCTGCGCCCACTGGAGGCGTGCGGAACGAGCGGTATGAAGGCGGCGCTCAACGGCTGCCTCAACCTCTCGGTCCTGGACGGCTGGTGGGACGAATGGTTCCGGCCCGACTTCGGCTGGGCGATCCCCACGGCGGACGGCGTCGCGGGCACGGACCCCGACCACCGCGACGACGTCGAGGCCGCGGCCCTGTACGACCTCCTGGAACAGCGCGTGACCCCGCGCTTCTACGAGCACGGCCAGAGCGGCCTGCCCGACCGCTGGATCGAGATGGTCCGCGAGACCCTCACCCATCTGGGCCCGAAGGTCCTGGCCGGCCGTATGGTCCGCGAGTACGTGGAACGCCTGTACGCCCCCGCGGCCCGCGCGCACCGCACCATGACCCCGGACACGGCAAGGGAACTGGCGGTCTGGAAGTCCAGGGTCCGTACCGCCTGGCACACGGTGACGGTCGACCACGTGGAGACCTCGGCGGCGACCGCCCCCGCCCTGACGGCGGAACTGGGGAGCACGCTCTCGCTCCGGGTTCGGGTGGGCCTGGGTGAGCTGGCTCCGGACGACGTCGAGGTCCAGGCGGTCTCGGGCCGGGTCGACTCGCAGGACAGCATCACCGACGCGACGACGGTGCCACTGAAGGCGGTCGGCGGCCCGGACCTGGAAGGGTGCTGGTTGTACGAGGGGCCACTGTCGCTGCATCGGACGGGGCCCTACGGGTACACCGTGCGGATTCTGCCGGCGCATCGGCTGCTGGCGTCGGGCGCCGAGATGGGGCTGGTGGCGGTGCCCTCGGAGGAGTTGGGGGAGGGGGCGGGGGTTCTGATGCGGTGATCTCTGGTCCTGGCCGGTCCGTCCGATGCTGACCGGTCGGGACCGTCTCCTGCTGGTCCTGGCGATGCGTCAGGACCAGCTCCACGCCTGGTTGCCGTTGCCCGCACAGCTCCACCCCTGCAGCGCCCGGCCCTCCTGCCCGGACATGGCGGCCTCCGCGTCCAGGCAGTAGCCGTTCGGGACGCTGACGAGTGTCCGGCCGTCGTTCTCGCCGGCGTCGCCGAGTCGCCAGTGCTGGGCGCTCAGGCCGTCGCGGTTCCGGGCGGTGGCATGGGGGCCCTGGTCTCTCGCGTGGCACGTGTGACCGCGAGATCAGCGCAGCACACCTGTGCGAAAGGGGGAGTTGGGCCGGTTCCGCGGCCAGGAATTCGCGCAGCCGTCAGTCCCGCTCAGCCTTGCTCGACCCTCTCCGCCCCTCTCCGCCCCTCCGCAGCCCCCGTAAGCCTCCTCAGTCCTCCTCGTATCCCCCGCACAGCCGCCGCAGCACCATCCCGCACCGCCGCGCATAGGCGTGTTGCAGCCCTCGCGTCGCGGGTCCGCCCGCCTTGGCGTACCACTTCGCGCCGCGGCTGAACGCGCTTATCGTCAGCCACACCGTGCCGTCGCCGGTGCGGTCGACGACGAAGGACTCCTCGCCGCACTCCGGGTGGCCGGCCAGCGTCCCGTACGCCCAGCCCGCGCGGCGGGGTTCCTCCACCGTCCAGACCACGCGGCAGGGCGCTTTGATGACGCCGGCGAGGGTGACCGTGACGTCGACGTCGGGGGCCGCCCGTTCGGCGCTCGCGTCGATGCCCACGCCCATCGCGCGGTGCATCTCCCAGGTGAGGACGGCCTCGGCGGCGCGCCGGAAGACCTGCTCGCCCTCGCCGAGGCGGTTGCGCACATGCAGGGGGTGGAAGCCGGGCGGGCAACGGAAGCCGCGCTCGCGGGTCGCGCCGACCTCCGCGTAAGTGAAGGACATGGGGCCCAAGGGTAAGGCGGGGGGTCGCGGTGACCGTGCGGCGGGGGGTGAGGCAATCGGTGGGACGCGGATGCACGTAGGGCGGGGTGGTGTCCGGAAATGCCTTCGTTCCGGACACCACCCCGCCGGTCACCTGCTCATCTGCCGCTCATGACGGGCGAGATGCGCGACCCGTCACGCCGTGACGTTGACCGCCGCCCAGGCCGCGTTCACCGCCGCGTACTCCGTGCTGCCGGAGCCGTACAGGGCCGAGGCCGCCGACAGGGTCGCCGTACGGGCTCCCTTGTAGTTGGTCGTCGACGTCATGTACTCGGTCAGCGCCTTGTACCAGATCTGGACGGCCTTGGCGCGGCCGATGCCCGTGAGCGTGGAGCTGTTGTACGTCGGGGAGTTGTAGCTGACCCCGTTGATCGTCTTCGCACCGCTGCCCTCGGAGAGGAGGTAGAAGAAGTGGTTCGCGGGACCGGACGAGTAGTGCACGTCCAGGCCGGCCAGTGACGACGACCAGTAGTTGGCCGACGAACCGTCCTTGCTCGGCTGGTCCATGTAGCGCAGCGGCGTGCCGTCGCCGTTGATGTCGATCTCCTCGCCGATGAGGTAGTCACCGACGTCGGAGGAGTTGGCCGCGTAGAACTCGACCGCCGTGCCGAAGATGTCGGAGGTCGCCTCGTTCAGGCCGCCGGACTCGCCCGAGTAGTTAAGGCCCGCCGTGTTGGAGGTGACGCCGTGGGTCATCTCGTGGCCCGCCACGTCCAGCGAGGTGAGCGGCTTGACGTTGCCCGTGCCGTCGCCGTACGTCATGCAGAAGCAGCTGTCGGACCAGAAGGCGTTGACGTACGCGTTGCCGTAGTGGACGCGCGAGTAGGCGGCGACGCCGTCGTTCTTGATGCCGCTGCGGCCGAACGTGGTCTTGTAGAAGTCCCACGTCGTCTGCGCGCCGTACGCGGCGTCGACGGCCGCGCTCTGGTCGCTGGAGGAGCTGGAGGCGGCGCCGGTGCCCCAGGCGTCGTCCGCGTCCGTGAACAGCGTGCCCGCCGCGGAACTGGTGCTGCGCGCCTTGTTGTACGTCTTGTGACCGCCGCGCGAGGTGTCGTACAGCTGGTACGTGGACCCGGAGAGGTACGTGCCGAGGGTGACCGTGCCCGAGTACACGCTCTTGCCGGTGCCGGTCTCGATGCCCTGGTACTCGTACAGCTTCTTGCCGGTGGCCGCGTCCGTGATGACGTGCAGCTCGTTCGGGGTGCCGTCCTCCTGGAGGCCGCCGACGACGGTCTCGTAGGCGAGCGTCGGGGTGCCCGAGGCGGCCCAGATCACCTTGCGGGGGGCGTTCGTCGCCTCCGACTTGGTGGAGCCGGCCTTCTTGGCGAGCGTGACGGCCTGCTTCTCGACGGAGGCCGTGGTGACCTCGGGGGTGAGGTCGGTGACCTCGATGGCGGCCTTCTGCGCCTTGGTCACGCTCTCGGTCTCGCCGGCCGCGTTCTCGTGCACGACGAGGTCGCCGCCGAGGACCGGCAGGCCCGCGTAGGTGCGCTCGTAGCGGGTGTGCAGCGTGCCGTCGGCGTCCTTGACGACGTCACGGACGACGAGCTTCTCCTTGGTGCCGAGGCCTATCTCGTCGGCGGTCGCCGGGGCTTCGGCGGCGGCTTCCCTGATGAGGGCCGTGCGTGTGGCGGGGGTCAGCGTCATCGGTACGGCGGCGGCCCTGGCCCTGGTGCCGGCCGGCTCGGTCTCCGCGGAGGCGCCGGTGGTCAGACCGGTGGTGATGAGGGCTCCGGCCGCGACGGCGGTGGCGATGGCCAGAGTGGTGCGCTTGTGACGCGCGTAGAGGGGGGTCACGCTGACTCCTTTGTGGGGGATCCGGGCGGCCGTGGGGTGATCGTCCGGAGGTGGTTGCGAAGGTGGAGTGCTGTTGTTGCTGCGGCGTGCGGTGGAAGAGTGGCATTGAGGGCGCGTACATGTCAGGACCTCGAAGTGATGTTGACCGAAAATCGACTGCCAGGTGAACGTTTCATGCGTGTAACGCGGCGCGATCTCGGTAAAGCGACAACAAAGATCGGGCACGGTGGCGGCAAAAGCCCAGTA
The DNA here is from genome assembly GCF_033441795.1 of Streptomyces sp. ADMS. Taxonomy (NCBI): domain Bacteria; kingdom Bacillati; phylum Actinomycetota; class Actinomycetes; order Kitasatosporales; family Streptomycetaceae; genus Streptomyces; species Streptomyces sp. ADMS. Next base: position 7,770 of record NZ_JAVFVX010000094.1, read on the forward strand.
CAGGGGATGTAAAAGCAGAGCCGCCCCGGTGAGTTGATCCACCGGGGCGGCGCCCTGCCGCTTACGGAGCTCGAACGGAGTTCGAACGGGCCGTTATGAGTGGTGTGTTCAGGCCGTCGGGAAGGTGATCTTCCAGCCGTTGATCCGGCCCGTGTCCTGTGCCGCCCGGTCCTGGACCCTCAGCACCCAGGTTCCGTTGGCGACCTCGGAGGAGGCGTTGACCGTGTACGGCTCGTTCACGTCGTCCGCCGAGTCCGAGGAACTGAACGGCTTCAGGTTGTAGACGCTGCCGTCCGGCGCCACCAGGTCGACGACGAGGTCACCGCGCCAGGTGTGCGTGATGTCCGGCGTGACCACCAGGTTGGCCGGCGCGTTGCCGGTGATGCCGGTGACCGCGAGCGACGAGGTCACGGCGGCACCGTTGTCCGGAATCGATACGGCGGTCGTGGACTCGAAGGAGGTGCCTGTGCCACCGCCGCCGCCCGGACGCGTGCCGACGTTGATACCGGCCCAGGCGTTCTGCACGGCCGTGTACTCGGCGCTCGTCGTGCCGTACAGCTCACCGGTGGCCGCGAGGGTGCCGGTGCGGGCTGCCGCGTAGTTGGTGGTCGACGTGAACTTCGTGGTGAGCGCGCGGAACCAGATCTTCTCCGCCTTGTCCCGGCCGATGCCGGTCACCGGCAGCCCGTCCGAGGTGGGCGAGTCGTAGCTGACGCCGTTGATGGTCTTGGCGCCGCTGCCCTCGCTCAGCAGGTAGAAGAAGTGGTTCGCGGGACCCGACGAGTAGTGCACGTCGATCGACCCGATACCCGAGTACCAGCTGTCCCTGGACGAGCCGTCCTTGCTCGGCCTGTCCATGTAACGCAGCGGCGTGCCGTCGCCGTTGATGTTGATCTCCTCGCCGATGAGGTAGTCACCGACGTCGGAGGAGTTGTTGGCGTAGAACTCGACCGTCGCGCCGAAGATGTCCGAGGTCGCCTCGTTCAACCCGCCCGACTCGCCGCTGTAGTTGAGGCCGGCCGTGTTGGAGGTGAGGCCGTGCGTCATCTCGTGCGCGGCCACGTCGATCGACGTCAGCGGGTTGGCGTTGCCCGAGCCGTCGCCGTACGTCATGCAGAAGCAGCTGTCCGACCAGAACGCGTTGACGTAGTTGTTGCCGTAGTGGACGCGCGAGTACGCGCCGACGCCGTCGCCTCGGATGCCGGAGCGTCCGTGTACGTTCTTGTAGTAGTCCCAGGTCAGCGCGGCGCCGTAGTGGGCGTCGGCGGCGGCCGACTCCAGGTTGGACGGCAGGCCGTTGCCCCAGACGTCGTCGGCGCCCGAGAAGAGGGTGCCGGTGCCGGAGGTGCCGCGGTTCAGGTTGTACGTCCGGTGGTTGCCGCGCGCGCCGTCGGTCAGGTTGTACGTCGACCCGGACTGCGTGCTGGTGAGATCGACCGTGCCGCTGTACACCGTGTTGCCGGTGCCGGTCTCGATCGCCTCCCACTCGAACAGCTTCGCGCCGCTGGTGGCGTCCGTGATGACGTGCAGCTCCTGCGGGGTGCCGTCGTGCTGGAAGCCGGCGACGACCGTCTCGTAGGCGAGTGCGGGGGTGCCGCTCGCCGCCCAGATCACCTTGCGCGGCGCCTTGTTGACGTCGGGGCTCTTGGCCTCCTCCGCCTTCGCCGCGCCCAGCGCCTGGCTCTCGGCCTTCGCCGGGGCGATCTTCGGCGTCAGGGACGCCACCTTGATGGTGGCCCGGGTCGCCTTCACGACGCCTTCCGTAACGCCCGACTTGGCGGTGTCGACCACCATGTCACCGCCGAGGACGGGGAGTCCGTCGTACGTGCGCTCGTAGCGCGTGTGCACGGTGCCGTCGCCGTCCATGAGGACGTCACGGACGACGAGCTTCTCCTTGGCGCCCAGGCCGAGTTCCTCGGCTGTCTCCGCCTTGGTGGCGTTGGCCTCGGCCAGCAGCGCGGCGCGCTGGGCGGGGGACAGCTTGACGGACTCCGCGCCCGGTATGACCTTGCCCGCGGCCGACGGTGCCTTCTCCGGAGCTGCGGTGGCGGCGCCGGACTGAACGGCCGCTGCCAGTAGGGCGGTTACCGCGACGAGGGCGCCCGTGGCGACGCGTCGCCGGGTCGAGCGGGAGAACCGGGAGGTGCTGGTGCGGGAGGTTGCGTGGGGGGTGCGTCTGTGGGACTGGCGTCTCAACACTGACTCCTTCTGCGCGGCCGCTGATCGAGCGGCCAGGGGGGACCGGACGGTGGTCGTCCGTCCGGGGCAGAACAGGTGCGTGCGGATGCGCGGCGAAGAACACAGCGGGGTGTCTGGCTGTGGAGCCGCTGTGAAGGTGCCGTGGGAAGAGTGGCAGGCGGGCCCGTATTCTGTCAGGACCGCGTCAATAAGTTGGCTGGAAACAGTCCGTTGTCCGGATGGTCATGTTCGCTATACGGGCTGTTCGTTATGTGGGCTATTCGCCGTACGGGTCGTTCGCGGTACGGACCATTCGCCATGCGGCCTATTCGATCCTTTGGGGTGAAGCCGACTGCTGCTCCCCGTGCCACGACCGCCACAGCGCCGCGTACGCTCCGCCCGCCGCCACCAGCCTGTCGTGCGTGCCGAGTTCGGTGAGCAACCCCTCCTCCATCACGGCCACCCGGTCCGCGTCGTGCGCGGTGTGCAGCCGGTGCGCGATCGCGATCACCGTCCGCCCCTCCAGCACGGCCGCGAGCGCGCGCTCCGTATGACGCGCGGTCGCCGGATCGAGCAGCGCCGTCGCCTCGTCCAGGATCAGGGTGTGCGGGTCGGCCAGCACCACGCGGGCCAGGGCCAGTTGCTGGGCCCGTGAACCGTCCGTCGACTCCCCGTCCGGGCCCAGCCCGGTGTCCAGCCCGGCCGGCAGCCCGCGCACCCAGTCGGCGGCGCCGACAGCGGCCAGCGCCGCCCACAACTCGGCGTCCGTGGCGGCCGGTTCGGCGATCAGCAGGTTGTCCCGGACCGTGCCCAGGAAGACGTGGTGCTCCTGGGTGACGAGCACGACCTGCCGCCGCAGCTCCTCGGGCCCGAGCGAGGCGATCGGTACGCCGCCCACGGTCACCGTGCCCGAACGCGGCTCGTCGATCCCCGCGAGGAGCCGGCACAGCGTCGTCTTGCCCGCACCCGACGGCCCCACCACCGCGAGCCGTTCACCCGGGCGCACCGTCAGATCGACCCCGCGCAGCACCTCGCCGCCACGGTCGTACGCATACCGCGCACCCGTCACGTCGATTTGGTCGCCCACCGGCACCGGGGACGCCTCCGACCCGCCCCTCGGCGCCCGCCCGAGCCCCTCCACCCGCGCGAACGAGGCACTGCTGGACTGCAGTTGCTCCATCCAGGTCAGCACCTCGTCGAGCGGCGCCTCCAACTGCCGCAGATACAAGGCAGCCGCCACGACCGCGCCCAGGCTGATCGTCCCCTGCCCGTGCAGCGCGCCGCCCACCACCAGCACGACGACCACGGGAAGGACGTACGACACCTCCACTGGCGGAAAGAACACGGTCCGCAGATACAGCGTGCGCAGGCGCCTGCGGCGCGAGGTGTCCAGCGCGTCCCGGCTCACCGCCACGCGACGCTCCGCCAGCCCGAACGCCTCGACCGTGCGCGCCCCCGAGGCGGTCGCCGCGAGGATCTCCGCGACCTCGGAGTTGGCGGAACCCTCGGCGAGATAGGCGGTACGCGCCCGCCGCAGATACCAGCGCAGCGCGAACAAGATACCGGTCTGCGCGAGCACCGCCGACAGGCCGAGCAGCGGGTCCAGCGCGAACACGGCGCCGACGATGAACAGACACTGCACCGAGGCGATGAGCAGCTCAGGGCCGGCATCGCGCAACGTCGTGCCGACCGTGCTGACGTCGGCCGTCCCCCGGGCCGTCAGATCGCCGGTCCCGGCCCGCTCCACCACCGACGCGGGCAGTGCGAGCGCCCGGTCGATGAACTCCTCCCGCACCCGCGCGAGCGTCCGCTCCCCGAACCGGTACCCGACGTACCGTGCCCAGCGCGCCAGCAGCAACTGGGCCACCGCGCACACCACGATGACCAGCCCGAGCCGGTCCACGACCGAGACCCCGGTGCCCGCCCGCACCTCGTCGATGATCCGCCCGAGCAGCCAGGGCGCGACAAGTCCGGCAGCGGCGGCGGCCGAGTTCAGCAGCAGCACGGCGGCGAAGGCGCGGGAGTCGGCGCGGATCAGCCGGACGGCGGCCCGGCGTACGTCCGCTGCGGTGGCGATGGGCAGTTGGGCGGTCACCG
>NZ_JAVFVX010000094.1:12144-30690 GCF_033441795.1 Streptomyces sp. ADMS
GCGGCCCGGCGTACGTCCGCTGCGGTGGCGATGGGCAGTTGGGCGGTCACCGTACGGACTCCTTGGTGCTTGCCGGGCCCTCGCTCACCGGGTGCTCTTCGTCGGGCTCGTCCGCGTCGCGGGCCACCAGGGCCCGGTATCCCGGTTCCTCCGCGAGCAGCCGCTGATGGGTGCCGACTGCCGCGGTCTTGCCGTCGACCAGGTAGTACACGGTGTCCGCGCGGTCCAGCATCAGGGGCGAGGTGGAGGCCACGACGGTCGTACGGTCCGTGCGTTCGGCGCGCAGCCGGTCCGCAACGGTGGCCTCGGTGTGCGCGTCCAGCGCCGACGTCGGTTCGACGGCGAGCAGCACCTCGGGGTCGGCGAGCAGCGCCCGCACCAGCCGTACGCGCTGCCGCTGCCCGCCGGAGAGGTTGCGGCCCTGGGCGTCGATCGCCGAGTCCAGCCCGTCCGGCAGCCCGAGGACGATGTCGTCGGCGACGGCCGCGCGCACCGCCCGCGCGATGGCCTCCCCGGTCGGCTCCCGGCGCCCGGAGACCAGGTCGCGCAGGGTCCCGGCGAACAGGTCGGCCTCGTTGTCGGCGACCAGGACGCGGGCGCGTACCTGGGAGAGAGACATCTCGTCGAGTCGTACGCCGCCCCAGGTCGCCGCCGACGGAGTGAACCGGCCGAGCCGGTCGACGACGGTGGCGGCATCGGCGGGCCGGGCACCGGCGAGCGCGGTCAGCCGCCCCGGTACGACGCTCACGCCCGACTCGGGGTCGTGCAGGGCGGAGGGTGACGCGGGCGCGTCCAGGCCCCGGCCGCCGCTGTCGTCGTCGGGCTCAAGTGCCAGGAACCGTACGACCCGCCTGGCGGCCACCAGGGCGCGGCTGATCTGGAAACCGCACTCGATGAAGAACGCCACCGGCACGATCAGCACGGCGACATAGCCGTACACCGACACCAACTCGCCCACGGTGATGGACCCTTGGGCGGCCAGCCGGGCCGCGAGCCAGGTCACCAGGGCCAGGAACAGCGTCGGCAGCCCGACCCCGAGTGCCTGGATCCAGCTGCTCACCGCCCCGACCCGGTACCCCTGCTCCTGGAGGCGGCGCGAGTCACGGCGGAACGCGTCCGCGAACAGCCCTTTGCCGCCGAGCCCGTTGAGTACGCGCAGCCCGCCCGAGAGGTCCCCGATCCGGGTGGTCAGGACGCCCTGCCGCTCCCGGTACGACGACTCCACCCCTTGCAGCCGCCCGAGCAGCGGTCCGACGAGCAGCGCGACGACGGGCACGCCGAGCAGGATCACCGCGGCGAGCGTCGGCGACACCGACAGCAGCAGTCCGGCGACCACGCCGTAGGAGACGATCGCGCCGACGCCCGGCCCGACGAAGGTCAGCGACTGGGCGATCGTCGACACATCGCCGACGCCGATCGTGACGACCTCCCCGGCCCCGACCTGCCGGGGCAGCGCGGCCCCCAGCCGCACGGCCTGTCCGATCACGACCTTGACCGTACGGAAGTTGGCGTCCATCCGGATCCGGGTCATCGTGCGGTGCCGCATGATGCTCAGCCACGCACTGAACGTCCCCGCGGCGAGGATCGCGCCGGCCCAGCCGGCCAGCACGGCCTGGTCACCCGGTTCCAGACCGTCGTCGACGGCCCGGGACATCAGATACGGCGACAGCGCCATCAGCGTCGTCCAACTGCTGCCCAGCAGTGCCCCGACCGCAGACCGCCGCCACTGCTGCCGCACCAGCCACAGCAGATAGCGGCCGGGGCCACGGTGGTCGGGCGTGCCGGGATCCTCGTACGCGTCGATCATGTGCCCGTCGTCCCCGTCCCCGTAACTGTCCTGATCCGTACCGAACTACTGGCGACTCACGCCAGGCTGTCCCGCCAGGCCCGGTGCAGATCCGCGAACCGGCCCGTACCGGCGATGAGTTCGGCCGGGTGCCCGTCCTCGACGACCCGCCCGTGCTCCATCACCAGCACCCGGTCCGCGATCCCGACCGTCGACAGCCGGTGCGCGATCACAACGGCCGTACGCCCCTTCAGTACCGTCGACATCGCGCGCTGCACGGCCCGTTCACCCGGGATGTCGAGCGAACTGGTCGCCTCGTCGAGGATCAGCACCGCCGGATCGGCGAGCAACGCCCGCGCGAACGCGACCAGTTGGCGCTGCCCGGCGGAAATACGGCCACCCCGTTTCCGTACGTCCGTGTCGTAGCCCTCGGGCAGCGCGGTGATGAAGTCGTGCGCGCCGATCGCCTTGGCGGCCCGCTCGATCTCCTCGCGCTCGGCGTCCGGGCGGCCTATGGCGATGTTGTCGGCGACGCTGCCGGAGAACAGGAAGGCCTCCTGCGTCACCATCACGACCCCGCGCCGGAGGTCGGTGCCCGTGAGGTCGCGCAGATCGACGCCGTCGAGCAGGACCCGCCCCTCGGTGGGGTCGTAGAAGCGGGCGAGCAGCTTGGCCAGGGTGGACTTGCCGGCGCCGGTCGAGCCGACGACCGCGACGGTCTGGCCGGCGGGGAGGGTGAGGCCGAAGCGGGGCAGTACCTCGCCGCCGGTGCGGTAGGTGAAACGGACCCCGTCGAAGACGACCTCGCGGCCCGGGTGCCCTGGTTCCCGTACCGGAAGCTGCCGGGGAGTCGGCGGCTCCGGAACGGAGGGCGTCTGGGCGAGCAGCCCGGAGATCTTCTCCAGGGAGGCGGTGGCCGACTGGTACGAGTTGAGGAACATGCCGAGCCGGTCGATGGGGTCGTACAGCCGGCGCAGGTACAGCACGGCGGCGGCCAGCACACCCAGCTCCAGCGAGCCTTCCGCGACCCGGTGGGCGCCCCACAGCACCATCGCCGCGACGGCGGTGTTGGCGACGACCCGGGAGCCGACGACATAACGGGCCATCTCCAGCAGTGCGTCGCCGTTCGTGCGCTCGTGCCGCCGGTTGAGGACCTCGAACTCCGCGTCGTTGACGGCCTCGCGGCGGAACGCGCGCACCGGCCGGATGCCGTTCATCGTCTCCACGAACCTGACGATGACGGCGGCGATGGCGGTGGACCGCAGCCCGTACACGCGGCCGGCCCGGTGCTGGTAGAGCCGGATGAGGAGGCAGAGGGGGACGAAGGACGCGACGGCGAGCGCGCCGAGGCCGAAGTCCAGCCAGAGCAGGATCGCCGAGATGTAGGCGAACGACAGGGCGACGGCGACGAGTTCCTGGAGCCCGTCGTTCAGCAGCTCGCGCAGTGACTCGACGTCCGCCGTGGAGCGCGAGATCAGCCGGCCCGAGGTGTAACGCTCGTGGAAGTCGAGGCTGAGCGCCTGCGCGTGCCGGAAGATACGCCCGCGCAGATCGAGCAGCGCGTCCTGACTCACCCGGGAGGCGGCGGAGACGAACCAGTACTGCAGCCCGCCCGAGGCCAGCGCGCAGAGCAGATAGCCGGCCCCGACGGCGACGAGCGGGCCGTTGTCGTGGTCGCGGAAGGCCGGTACGGCACGGTCGATGGCGTACGCGACGAGCAGCGGGCCCGCCTGGACGGACGCCTGCTGGAGCAGCAGGAGCACGGCGGTGAGGACGACTCGGCCCTTCATCGGGGCGAGGAGGGAGCGGAGCAGGGTGGCGGTGGCGCCCTTGGGGATGGGCAGGTCGTCCTGGTCGAACGGGTCGCCCGAGGTGGGGGACTGGGCAGTGCCGAGGGCCGCCTCGGCGCTCGGTTCGGAGGCCCTGGATGCCGTGGAGGTGTCGGGCGGCTGTTCGTCGTCGGGGGTCGGCGCGGTGGTCGTGGGCGCCGTCATCGGGCGGCCTCCTCGAAGCTGTCAGTGCCGTGGGGGGTGTCGCCGCGGTCGCTCTCCTCGTCCGCGCCGGCCATCAGCCAGGCGTACTCGGCGTTCGTCCGCAGGAGTTCGTGGTGTGTGCCCACGGCGGCGATCCGGCCGGCGGAGAGCAGGGCGACACGGTCGGCGAGCAGGACCGTGGACGGTCGGTGCGCCACGATCAGCGCCGTGGTGTCCGCGAGGACCCGGCGCAGCGCGGCCTCGACGGCGGCCTCCGTGTGCACGTCCAGCGCGGACAGTGGGTCGTCGAGGACCAGGAACCGGGGCTTGCCCACGACCGCCCGGGCCAGCGCCAGCCGCTGCCGTTGGCCGCCGGAGAGGCTGAGGCCCTGCTCGCCGACCTGGGTGTCCGCGCCCTGCGGAAGCGAGTGCACGAAATCGGCCTGCGCGACAGAGAGCGCGTGGCGCAACTCGGCCTCGCCCGCGCAGTCCCCGGCCCCCATGAGGACGTTGTCGCCGACGCTCGCCGAGAAGAGGGTGGGTTCCTCGAAGGCGACGGCGACCAGGGCGCGCAGTTCTTCTCTGGGCAGGGCGGAGATGTCGTGCCCGTCGAGGGTGATGCGCCCCGAGGTGACCTCGTGCAGCCGGGGGACGAGCGCCGTGAGCGTGGTCTTGCCGCTGCCGGTCGTGCCGACGAGGGCCATGGACTCGCCGGGGCGGATGTGGAGGTCGACGCGGTCGAGGACGGGAGGGGAGTCGGCGGGGGCGTCGGGAAACCGGAAGGAGACACCGTGGAACCGCAGCCCACGGTCGTCGCCGGAGGACGTGGACGCGGCGCCAGGGGGGACAGTCTCCGCAACCGCCTTCCCGTCGTCCTCGGGATCCTCGTCCATCACCTCGAAGTACCGCTCCGTGGCGGTGGCCGCGTCCTGGCTGATCGCGAGCAGAAAGCCGATGGAGTCGACGGGCCAGCGCAGGGCGAGGGCCGTGGACAGGAAGGCGACCAGTGTGCCGGCCGACAGATCACCGTCGGCGACCTGCACGGTCCCCAGCACGAGGGCCGCCCCGATCGCCAGCTCCGGCAGCGTGACGATCGCCGCCCAGATCCCCGACAGCAGCCGGGCCTTGTGCAGTTCGGTCCCGCGCAACGTCCGCGACAGCTCACGGAAGGCCCGCGCCTGACTCCGGTGCCGCCCGAACCCCTTGATGATCCGGATGCCGAGCACACTCTCCTCGACGACCGTCGTCAGGTCACCCACCTGGTCCTGTGCGCGCCGGGCCACGAGGTGGTAGCGCCGCTCGAAGACGATGCACACGACCAGTACGGGGATGGCGGGCCCCAGGATCACCAGCCCGAGCGACCAGTCCTGGACCAGCATGATGATCACGCCGACGAGGATCGTCACCGCGTTGACCAGCAGGAACGTCAGAGGGAACGCGAGGAACATCCGCAGCAGCATCAGGTCGGAGGTCGCCCGGGACAGCAACTGACCGGACGGCCACCGGTCGTGGAAGGTCACCGGCAGCCGCTGGAGCCGCTGATACAGGTCCGCCCGCATCGCCGCCTCGACGCCGGCCAGCGGCCGGGCCACCAGCCACCGCCGCAGCCCGAACAGCAGCGCCTCCCCGAGCCCGAGCAGCAGCAGCCACAACGCCCCGAGCCACACGCCGCGGGAGTCCCCGTCGGCGATCGGCCCGTCCACCATCCACTTCAGGACGAGCGGTATCACCAGCCCCATGCACGACGCCACGACAGCGACGAGGGCGGCGGTGAACAGCCGTACACGCACTGGCCGCACATATGGCCACAGGCGCAGCAGAGTGCGTACGGCGGAACGGCCGGGGGTGTTCGCAGTCTCAGGTTCCTTGGCGTTTGCACGTGTCGTGGACATCAGCACCGAGCCTACGGACCACCACTGACAGTGCCTACCGAGTTTCGGCCCGGTTCTCGTCGGGCGCAGGTACTACGACCTGCGCGTTCGAGAAGTCGTACGCGCGCGAGGCGAGGGAAAGGAGTAGGGAAAGGAGAGGGAGACCGTGGGCTCAGCGACAGATGGCGCTGGACCAGGTCGCTGGCGTCCGGGCGCGGGCCGACGCACCCCTGCCCGCCCCTCACCCCACCACCCGCAGCAACAGCACAGCCCGCCCCGGCACAGGTATCTCGTCCCCCGCCCGGTACTCCACCCCCGGCGCCTCCCCCTGCTCCTCCCGTGACGTGTCGACGACCACCTCGTACCGCTCCGCCCAGGGCGCACCCGGCAGCGCGAAGGCCGTCGGACGGTCACCCGCGTGCAGTACCGCCAGGAAGCTGTCATCGACGATCGGCACTCCCCGGGCGTCGCGGCCCGGGATGTCGCGGCCCGACAGATACATGCCCAGCGTCGCCGCCGGCGCGTACCAGTCCCGTTCCGTCATCTCCGCGCCCCGGGCCGTGAACCAGGCCAGGTCCCGCAGTCCGTCCACCGAACGGGCCCTGCCGGAGAAGAACGCGCGCCGGCGCAGTACGGGATGGCGGTGGCGCAACTCGATGAGGCGGGCGGTCAGTTCGGTCAGCGCTCGCCAGCCGGGGTCCTCCAGCAGGCTCCAGTCCACCCAGCTGATCTCGTTGTCCTGGCAGTACGCGTTGTTGTTGCCCCCCTGGGTACGCCCCAGTTCGTCGCCCGCGACCAGCATCGGCACGCCCGTCGACAGCAACAACGTCGTCAGCAGGTTCCGCAACTGGCGCCGTCGTAGCGCCTGTACGTGCTCGTCGTCCGTCTCTCCCTCCGTGCCGCAGTTCCAGGCGCGGTTGTCGTCGGTGCCGTCCCGGTTCCCCTCCCCGTTGGCCTCGTTGTGCTTCCGCTCGTACGACACCAGGTCCCGCAGCGTGAAACCGTCGTGCGCCGTCACGAAGTTGACCGAGGCGTACGGTCTGCGACCGCCCCACGCGTACAGGTCGCTCGAACCCGACAGGCGGTAGCCGAGGTCCCGTACGTCCGGCAGTGCGCCCCGCCAGAAGTCCCGTACCGCGTTGCGATAGCGGTCGTTCCACTCCGTCCAGAGCGGGGGGAACGCGCCCACCTGGTAGCCCCCCGACCCCACGTCCCACGGTTCCGCGATCAGCTTCACCCGGCGCAGCACCGGGTCCTGCGCGATCACCGCGAGGAAGGGGGAGAGCATGTCGACGTCGTGCATCGAACGGGCCAGGGCCGCCGCCAGGTCGAACCGGAAGCCGTCCACGCCCATCTCCGTCACCCAGTACCGCAACGAGTCGGTGATCAGGCGCAGCACGTGCGGCTGGACCACGTGGAGAGTGTTTCCGCAGCCCGTGTAGTCCGCGTACCGGCGTGCGTCGCTCTGGAGCCTGTAGTAACCCCTGTTGTCCATGCCCCGCAGGGACAGCGTGGGGCCTCTCTCGTCCGCCTCCGCCGTGTGGTTGTAGACCACGTCGAGGATGACCTCGATGCCCGCCGCGTGCAGTGCGCGCACCATGCGCTTGAACTCGCCGACCTGCTGGCCCGCCGTACCCGTCGCCGCGTATCCCGCGTGCGGGGCGAAGTAGCCGATCGAGTTGTAGCCCCAGTAGTTCCTCATGCCCCGGCGCAGCAGGTGGTCCTCGTGCGCGAACTGGTGCACCGGCAGCAGCTCCACCGCCGTCACGCCCAGCTTCGTCAGGTGTTCTATCGCCGCCGGGTGCGCCAGGCCCGCGTATGTGCCGCGCAGTTCCTCCGGGATGCCCGGGTGCAGCTTGGTGAAGCCCTTGACGTGGACCTCGTAGATCACCGAGTCCGCCCACGGCGTTTTCGGCCGGCGGTCGTCCAGCCATTCGTCGTCGGTGGTGTCATCGTGGACGACGACCCCCTTGGGGACGAACGGCGCCGAGTCGCGGTCGTCGCGCACGGTGTCCGCGACCTGCTGCTGGGGCCAGTCGCGGACGTGCCCGTACACCTCGGGAGGCAGGTCGAAATCGCCGTCGACCGCCCGCGCGTACGGGTCCAGGAGCAGCTTCGCCGGGTTCCAGCGAGCGCCGGTCCACGGGTCCCAGCGGCCGTGTACGCGATAGCCGTACCGCTGCCCGGGCATGACACCCGGCACGAAGCCGTGCCAGATCTCGTGCGTCAGTTCGGTGAGAGGGACGCGTGTCTCCGTGGGGCCTGCCCCTTCCGCCTCCCCGAACAGGCACAGCTCCACCGACTCCGCCCCGCCCGCCCACAGCGCGAAGTTGGTGCCCGACACCCCGTCCGGGCCCGTGCGGAAACGTGCGCCCAGAGGCATCGGTGTTCCCGGCCACACGGGTACGGCGGGCAGAGCGGCGCGTGACGCGCCGTTCAGCACGGTGGAGGGATGCCCGTCCCCGACGGCGCGCTGATCCGCCACCGCCTTCTGTTCGGCTGCGCTGGACACCTCTCCGCCTCCCGCGACTCGTGGAACGAGTGGAACGAGGAAACGAAGCGAGCACAGCGCGAACAGATGTGCGGCGTCCCGGCCGCGCTGCCCTGGTGCGTTGTCCTCTGCGTCGTTTCTCCCCCCTGTTCTGCCCAGAGCATGGCTCGCACTCACGTTTCCCCAGGGCGGGCCGAGTCGTTGGGTCCTGCGTGAGGCACGTACAAGGGCGCGCTCGGCGCGCGAGGGCCGGGCTGGTCGCCGTACTGACATGGGCAGGACTGCTGGCCGGAGCCGCCGGCTGCACTTCGGAGGGGGTGGGCGGGGCGGACTCGGTGTTCGGGAAACCCCGGGCGCCGGAGGATGTGATCCGCGTCTCGCCCGACGACGGAAGCCGCTCCGTGCGCCCCGGGAACCCCCTTCTCGTACGGGTGTCCAGTGGGCGCCTGGAGTCGGTGAGGGTGGTCAGGTCCCAGGACGCGCAGAAGTCGGCGGTGGCCGGGCGGATCTCGGACGACGGGATGTCATGGCGGCCCGACGACCAGCGGCTCGCGCTGGCCGCCAGGTACACGGTCGACGTCGTGGCGCTGGACGGCCACGGACGCCGTTCGGCCCGGCACACGACCTTCACCACGTACGTGCCCGATGAGCGGTTCATCGGATACGTCACCCCGGAGAACCGCGCCACCGTCGGCACCGGAATGATCGTGTCGCTGGAGTTCAACCGGGAGATCCGGAACCGCGCCGCCGTCGAGCGCGCCGTCCACGTCACCGCCGAACCCGCCGTCGAGATCCGCCCGCACTGGTTCGGCTCCGACCGCCTCGACTTCCGGCCCGAGGAGTACTGGGAACCGGGGACCAGGGTCACCGTCGATCTGGCGCTGCGGGACGTCGAAGGGGCGCCGGGGGTGTACGGGATCCAGCGGAAGACCTTCACCTTCACCGTCGGCCGCAGCCAGGTCTCGCTGGTCGACGCCGCCGCGCACACCATGGAGGTGCGGCGCGACGGGGATCTGCTCGCCACGGTGCCGATCACCGCGGGGGCGCCCAGGACCACGACGTACAACGGGAAAATGGTGGTCACCGAGATGCTGGAGCTGACCCGGATGAACGGTGCCACGGTCGGCTTCAAGAAGAAGGACGGCAAGGGGGAGTACGACATCCCGGACGTGCCGCACGCGATGCGCCTGACCACCTCCGGAACCTTCCTGCACGGCAACTACTGGGCGCCGGACGTCTTCGGCAACACCAACGTGAGCCATGGCTGCGTCGGGCTGAGGGATGTGAAGGGCGGCAGTTCGGACAGTCCGGCCGGCTGGTTCTTCGACCGGAGCCTCGTCGGCGACGTCGTCGAGGTCGTCCACAGCAACGACAAGAAGGTCGCTCCTGACAACGGGCTCGGCGGGTGGAACATGGGCTGGAAGGAGTGGAAGGCGGGCGGTGCCGTGAAGTAGCGGCGAGTTGGGCGGCAGAACGGTCACCGGCGCGAGGTAACGGTCACTGGAGTGACCTGAACGGTCGGGTCCGACAATCTGATGATGTTGGGACGGAACGGTGACCTTCTGGGGCCGTCGGGGGGCGTGACCTTGTGGTTAATATGCGCCGGGGTGCGCGGGAAGCGCCGGGGAAGCGGGCCTGACCAGGCCACGGGAGGGGAGAAAGCTTGAACGGGCGACACATATCGGGGGCTTCGGGGACTGCGCGGCGGGGTGGGGTGCGGGGAAGCGGGATACGCGGGAGCAGGGGGCCACTGGCACTGCTGGTCGGTGCCCTGCTCGTCGCCGTCACGGCGTGCGGCGGAGGCGGTGACCCGGAATCCGGGGCCGACGACGCCAAGCCGAAGGGCAAGGACTCCACCACCGCGCAGGCCCAGCAGTCCCAGCAGTCCCAGGCCGTCGTCACCATCGCGCCGAGGAACGGCGCCAGGTCCGTCGACACCAGCGGCGCCCTCACCGTCAGCGCCGCCAAGGGCAAGTTGACCGAGGTCACGGTCGAGGACCCCAAGGGCAACGAGGTCGCGGGCACCCTGACCGCCGGCGACACCAGGTGGGCGCCCTCGACGCATCTCGCCGCGTCGACCACGTACAAGGTGCACGTGGTGGCGAAGGACAGTGAGGGGCGTACGGCGGCGGAGGAGTCCTCCTTCACCACCCTCACCCCGAAGAACACCTTCGTCGGCACGTTCACGCCCGAGGACGGTTCCAAGGTCGGCGTGGGCATGCCGTTCTCGATCCGCTTCACGCGCGGCATCACACACCCCGAGGACGTCGAGAAGGCCATCACGGTCAGGACCGAGCCGGCCGTCGACGTCGAGGGCCACTGGTTCGGCAACGACCGTCTCGACTTCCGCCCGGAGAAGTACTGGAAGCCGGGTACGAAGGTCACCGTCGCCCTCGCTCTCGACGGCGTCGAGGGACGCCCCGGCGTCTACGGCAAGCAGGCCAAGCAGGTCTCCTTCACCATCGGCCGCAGCCAGGTATCCACGGTCGACGTCAAGACCAAGAAGATGGTCGTACGACGGGACGGCAAGGTCATCAAGACCATCCCCGTCACCACCGGCGCGCCCGGGTACGAGACCTGGAACGGCCAGATGGTCATCACCGAGCGCCTCGAAGTGACCCGGATGAACGGCGAGACGGTCGGCTACGGCGGCGAGTACGACATCAAGGACGTCCCGCACGCCCAGCGCCTGACCACCTCCGGCACCTTCATCCACGGCAACTACTGGGGCGGCGACGCCTTCGGCAACTACAACGCCAGCCACGGCTGCATCGGCCTGCGCGACGTACGCGGCGGCTACGACGGCAAGATCGCGGCGGCCTGGTTCTTCGACCGGTCGATGATCGGTGACGTGGTCGTCGTGAAGAACTCCAACGACCGCATCGTCGCCCCGGACAACGGCCTCAACGCCTGGAACATGTCCTGGGAGAAGTGGAAGGCGTAGCCTCTCCACTCCCTTCGCCGCACGGCGTTCCACGGGCCCGGTGTGACTGACGGCACCGGGCCCGTACCCGTTAGTCCCCGTTAACCTGCCTCCATGACTGTGCATCTCGAAGTCGCCGAAGGCGTCGGTACGCTCCGGCTGGACCGGCCGCCCATGAACGCGCTGGACGTCGCCACCCAGGACCGCCTCAAGGAGCTCGCGGAGGAGATCACGCGCCGGGACGACGTACGGGCCGTCGTCGTGTACGGCGGGGAGAAGGTGTTCGCGGCCGGCGCGGACATCAAGGAGATGCAGGCCATGGACCACGCGGCGATGGTCGCCCGGTCCAGAGACCTGCAGGAGTCCTTCAGTGCCGTCGCCCGTATCCCCAAGCCGGTCGTCGCCGCGGTGACCGGCTACGCGCTCGGCGGCGGCTGTGAGCTGGCGCTCTGCGCGGACTACCGCATCGCCGGTGACAACGCGAAACTCGGTCAGCCGGAGATCCTGCTCGGTGTGATCCCCGGCGCGGGTGGTACACAACGGCTGTCCCGCCTGATCGGCCCGTCCAGGGCCAAGGACCTGATCTTCACGGGACGGATGGTCAAGGCGGACGAGGCGCTGTCGCTCGGCCTGGTGGACCGGGTGGTCCCGGCCGCCGACGTGTACGCCGAGGCGCACGCGTGGGCGGCGAAGCTCGCGCGGGGACCGGCGATCGCGCTGCGCGCGGCGAAGGAGTCTGTCGACGCGGGTCTGGAGACGGACCTGGAGACAGGGCTCGCGATCGAGCGGAGCTGGTTCGCGGGCCTGTTCGCGACGGACGACCGGGAGATCGGGATGCGGAGCTTCGTGGAGGAAGGTCCCGGTAAGGCGAAATTCCGCTGACTCCGGTGACTCCGGGTTCCGCTGACTCCGTCCGAGCCCCTCAGGGCACTCGCAGTTGACGCGATGTCTTATCCGGGTCCCTCGATAGGGCGGTTTATGGGAGCCTTAAGGCAATCTTAAGCCCGTCTTGTCGAGGAGGCCTGTCGCTTGCCCGAAAGTGAGCTTCCGCCGCAGGTCGAAGGGGACTTAGGGCCCCACGAAATGCCGTCAGCATATGCCGGACAGTCGATTCGGAACGACCCGTTCCGGTGGGCGTATTCCTCGGGAACGGCCCCGGGCGGCGGTTCGGGCGGCCATGATGGGGGCATGGCGGGGCTGGAGGGCATGGAACAGCCGCGGGGACACGGCCGTGCGACGGCGGCGCGGTGGTCGCCCGAGGTGGAGGACGAGCGGGCACTCAAGGCGCTCGAGTTGTTCGGAAACCCGACGGAGGCCGAAGTTCCGCTCCCGTCCCGCCCCGAGTCCGCCGCGACCGCGCGCCGCCTCGCCCAGGTCGTCGTCCTGCGCCAGTGGGGGCTGACCCCCAAGATGACGGAAGACGCGGTGCTGCTCGTCTCCGAACTGGTCGGCAACGCGGTGCGCCACACCGGTGCGCGAGTGTTCGGCCTGCGGATGCGCCGGCGCCGGGGATGGATCCGGGTGGAGGTCCGGGACCCCTCACGGGGGCTGCCGTGTCTGATGCCGGTTCAGGAGATGGACATCAGCGGGCGGGGGCTGATGCTGGTGGACAAGCTCTCCGACCGGTGGGGAGTCGACCTGTTGCCGCGTGGGAAGACGACGTGGTTCGAGATGCGGGTCACTGACCGGTAGGGCGCGCGAACAGGTGTGAGGCCGCCTGGCCGTACGGGCGGGCCAATCGCCCGTTTTGCGGCCCAGAACCCCTTAAATGGTGCGGGTGACCACGACCGACCGCAGGGCGGTGCTGCGCGCGGGCGCCGGGATCGTTGCCTCGGGGGTGCTGACCACCGGGTGTGCGACCGGCGGCGCCGCCGCTCACCCCGCTGCCCCCACGTCCCGGACACCGGTGCCCCGTACTCCCGCCCCCGCCCCTCTCCCGCACCACCCCGCCCAGATCACCCACGGCCCCCGTGACCGCCCCCGCGTCGCCCTCACCTTCCATGGCAACGGCGACCCCGCCACCGCCCGCACGCTGCTCTCCACCGCCGAGGAACACGGCTCCCGTGTCACCGTGCTGGCCGTCGGGACCTGGCTCGACGCCCATCCCGGCCTCGCTCGCCGCGTCCTCGACGGCGGGCACGACCTCGGCAACCACACCCTCCGGCACCTCGACATCAACGCCATGCCGGAGGCGGACGCCGCTGCCGAGATCAGGGGGTGCGCCGAGCGGTTGACAAGGCTCACCGGGTCCATCGGCACCTGGTTCAGGCCCTCGCGCGGCGCCCGGGCCTCCCCGCTCGTCGAACGGCTCGCCCGTCGGGCCGGCTACCCGCACGTCCTGTCGTACGACGTCGACTCCCTCGACTTCACCTCGCCGGGCGCCCCCGCCGTCGTACGCAACGTCATGGCCGGGGTCCGCGCCGGATCGATCGTGAGCCTGCACTTCGGATACGCGGACACCGTTGCCGCGTTCCCCGGCCTCCTGCACGAACTCGACCGCCGCGGCCTGCGCGCGGTGACCACCACGGAGCTGCTGAGCTGATGCCCCCCACCGCCCCTGCCCCCACCCGCACCGCGGTCGCCCGTGCCCTCGTCACGGGAGCCGCTCTCACCGTCCTCGCCGGACTCGCCGCCTGCGGCACCGAGACCGGGGACCAGCCGGACCGGACCCTCGGCGAGGTGAAACCGGTGAAGCCCGTCAGGCCCGCCGCACCCGCCAGACCCGTTGTCCAGGGACTGCCCGGGATGCCGCCCGTTCTCCACCCGCGCGACGTGTACGCCGCCGACCGGCCCAACAAACTGTCCCCGGTCGTCCGGGACTTCCCGTCCCGCGTCTACGTGCCCAACACCGAGTCCGACACCGTCTCCGTCATCGATCCGAAGACGTACGAGATCGTCGAGACGATCCAGGTCGGGCGCCAGCCCCAACATGTCGTCCCCTCCTGGGACCTGAAGACGCTCTGGGTCAACAACAACCGTGGCCACACCCTCACGCCCATCGACCCGAAGACCGGGAAGGCAGGCAAACCGGTCGACGTCCACGACCCGTACAACCTCTACTTCACGCCCAACGGCAAGTACGCCGTGGTCATGGCCTCCCTCGACCGCGAGCTCGTCTTCCGTGACCCGCACACCATGAAGATCGCCAAGACAGTGCCCGTCAGCTGCTACGGCGTCAACCACGCCGACTTCTCCCTCGACGGCCGGTACTTCGTCGTGTCCTGCGAGTTCAGCGGCGAGCTGCTGAAGGTCGACACGGAGAAGATGGAGGTCGTCGGGCAACAGAAGCTTCCCTTCGAGGGCGCGATGCCGCAGGACGTCAAGATCTCGCCGGACGGCAAGCGGTTCTACATCGCCGACATGATGGCCGACGGCATGTGGGTCCTGGACGGCGACAGGTTCACCGAGCCCACCCTCCTGCCCACCGGCAAGGGCACCCACGGGCTGTACGTCAGCCGGGACTCCCGCGAGATGTACGTCTCCAACCGGGGCGAGGGCAGCGTCTCCGTCTTCGACTTCGAGAAGGGCGAGCTCACCAAGAAGTGGCGGCTTCCGGACGGTGGCAGCCCCGACATGGGCGGCGTCTCCGCCGACGGCAAGGTCCTCTGGCTGTCCGGCCGTTACGACGACGAGGTGTACGCCATCGACACCCGGACCGGGGAGCAGCTGGCCCGCGTCAAGGTGGGCAGCGGCCCGCACGGACTCGCCGTCTACCCCCAGCCCGGCCGCTATTCGCTCGGGCACACCGGCATCTTCCGCTGATCCGGGCCCAGTTGGCCCACCCGCGGTACGTCATGTGACACGCCGCCGATCGAGTGACGATCCCAGGCCCGCCGCCGCAGACCCGACATGGTGCACCCATGATCACAACTCGCCTGCGGCGGCGGACCGCTGCCGTCGCCCTCTCCCTGGCCGCGGTCTTCGCGACCTCGGCCGCGACCGTTCCCACCGCCGCTCCGAAGGCCGTCACCAAGGCCGCAGCCCCGGCCTGCCCCCAGTTCGACGACCCGGTCAAGGCCGCCGTCGACCGCCGTGTGGACGTCGACCGCATCACGCCCGAGCCGGTCTGGCGCAAGAGCTGCGGCACCCTCTACCGCAGCGACGGCCGCGGACCCGAGACCGTCTTCGCGGAGGGCTTCAGGCCCAGGGACGTCATCAACGGCCAGTACGACATCGAGCAGTACGTACTGGTCAACCAGCCCTCCCCGTACGTCTCCACGACGTACGACCACGACCTGTACAAGACGTGGTGGAAGGCGGGCTACAACTACTACATCGACGCCCCGGGCGGCGTGGACGTGAACAGGACCATCGGCGACACCCACAAATGGGCCGACCAGGTCGAGGTCGCCTTCCCCGGCGGCATCGACCGGAAGTACGTCATCGGCGTCTGCCCGGTGAACAGGACGACCAAGGTCGAGAACATGAGCGACTGCCAGAGCAACCCGCACTACGAGGCCTGGCACTGAGTCCAGCGCCCTGCAGGGGGCGCGGCCCCGTAGGGGCGCGGGGCTGTGTCGATGTGCGGCTACCGCCGCGCGGGGGCGACCAGTCCCCACCGGCCCGCAGCAAAAGAACCACACACCCCGCGGAGTTCTCAGTGGGCGAGGAGCAGAGCCTCCCCGCCCACCGGCACGAACCCCGCCGCCTGGAACGCCCGCACACTGCGGGCGTTCCCCGGGGCCAGCTGGGCCCAGACCGGCTCCCCGCCGCTCAGGTACCGCGCCGAGGACGCCAGTGCCCGCCCCAGCCCCCGGTGGCGTACCGCCTCCGCCACCTCCACTGCGGCCTCCAGCCGCCCCGCGACCCCGCGTCCGAGGATGAGCACCCCGCCGCCGGCCGTCCACACCCGGACGTCGTCGCGGTGCCTGTGGGCCCGGGTGACCCGGTGATGGCCGGGGTCGTCGATCTCCGTCAGCGTCAGCGGCGGCTCACCTCGGACCGGGGAGGCGACGGCGAGCAGGTCGATCGTCTCGTTCGAACGGCCCGTGCGGTCCATGAGAGCGGCCAGGAAGCGCGGATTCATCGGCGCGGAGAGCGCGTCGCTGTCCACGCCGGCCAGCGTCCGGCGTACCCACGCCGGGTCCTCGTCCGTGAAGACGACGGCGTGGGCGGTGAACGCGAGGACGCCGGCGTCTCGGTGGGAGGCCTGGGGCACGATGGTCGTCCGGCCGTCGGCGGGCGGGAAGACGCCCCGCGCGACGGAGTCGAGAACGTCCCTGAGCGCGTCCCCCATACCGTTCCTCCCGCGTACTTGAGTCTCCACCCACTGGAAGGCCCAGACTCGCAAACATGATCGACGACGGCACCGGATATCTCACCATCGGCGAGCTGGCCCGGGCCACGTGCTCACCTGGCCGGTTAATCTGACCTCGTCAGCAGTACGTACATGAAGGGGCGGGTCCCGGTGGCGGACATCGAGGAAGCACACAAGCAGTTCCAGCGGATCGACACGAACGGTGACGGCTTCATCACGGCCGCCGAGTTCAAGTCCGCCCTGGCGCAGGCGGGTGACTGGAACGTCACCGAGTCCGTGGCCGAGGTCATCATCGCCTCCCGGGACATCGACGGCGACAAGCTCCTGTCGTTCGACGAGTTCTGGACGTACCTGAACAAGTAGTGCGAAGCGGTACGAAGCAATGCGTGTCGGGGCGCCCACCGGATCGTCGGTGGGCGCCTCTCGCGTCTCCGGCCTCCACCTCGCGGGTACGGTCCCGCCGGTACGCCGTCGTCAGTGGCGCCGGTCCGGGAGCCTGTACGGCGGTGACGCGGGAGGCGAGGTCGACGTCGGCGAACGCATGCGGGGTCGTGAGGGCGCGGCGGTCGCCGACGGTGGTCAGGGTGGCGAGGCCCGCGTCGAGGGCGGCCCCGGAGCGTGCCGGCGAACCCGCGCCGGACCCGGTTGAGGAGACCGGCCTGGGCGCGTGCGGCGGCCGCCGTGCCGCTGCCGTACGCCGACCGGTCCCGGGCGCGGTTCCAGCGGCTGACGTCGATGTCGTCGAGGGGCACGGTGAACGCGCGCACCCCGTGCGGTGCGACGGCTGTGCAGAGGGCAGGTCGGCCGTACCCGTCAGCCGACGTATCCGTCAGTTGAAGTCCGCCCACTTCTGCAGCGCCTGCTTGGTCGCGAAGTCGGGGACGTTCGTGTCGACCGGGTCGTCGGTGTACTGGTGGAAAAGCCACTTCGCCTGGATACGGGGCTCACCGGCCGTCACACAGTCCGCTATCCACAGTCCGTCGCCCGCGTAGGAGGACCGCCCGCACCGGGTCAGGATTCAGCCGCCGCCGACACCCGGACGGGGAAGTGTGAGTGAGCTGTGGTTGGTGCCCCCGGCGGTCCCGACCGCGCGGAAGGGCAGCGTATTTCAGTGCACTGACAGTGGGCGCCCAGTTGATTGGACAGAGTTGTGCTGAGCGGCAGCGAGTCGGAGGTCGCGGCCGACCCGGCGGCGGCTGCGTCAGATCTTGATGATGTGGACGCCGGGGCCGCACAGCATGTGGAGGTCTTCGGGGTCTGATGTCAGGACGGTCACGGGGGACGGTGCGGAGAGTGCGGTGGCAGCCACGAGGGCGTCGAGGGCGTATTTGTGGCCGTGCAGGCCGGCTGCGGCGAGCAGCTTGCTCGCGTGGCGGGCGATGGCTTCGGTGGGCGGGACGATGTTGACGCGCGAGATGGCGTAGTCGAAGCGGGCCTGGTTGATCTTGGGGTCGCGGGCTTCGACGAGGGTGACGGAGCTGACGATGACGCGGATGTCCTCGGCCTCGGCTGCGGTCAGCCACTCGGTGAGTTCGGGTGCGCGTCGTACGAGTCTGGACAGACCCTCGCAGTCGAGGACGAGGGTGCCGCTCACGCGGCGTCCGCCGAGCCTGCTGCGTCACCGCGCAGGATGGCCCGCTTGGCCTCGACCGCGGCGTGGTCGACCGGTCCGTGTTCCGTTTCCGCGTCTTCGATCAGTTCGCGCAGTCGGTCGCGTTCCAGTTGGCGCTGGATGAGGGCTTCGACGTAGGCGGACATGCCGCGCTTGCCGGTGCGTGCTTTGAGGGCGGCGATGGTGCCTTCGTGGAGAGAGACGGAGACCGGGCGGACGGGGCCTTCGCCTGGAGCAGGAGAGGCGGACATGGGATCAGTTTAACAAAAGGCTTGTTATTTGGGATCGCCTTGTTCATTTCGCCCGTAGGGAGGCGAGGCCTGGTGACCACCGGCATTGTCGCCCACCGCAACCCTGCTGATCGCAGCCGCTACCAGAACCGTGGGCGGACAGGGAATCGTGCGCAGGGCCTGGTTCATGGCAGCCTGCCGGGCATCGCACAGTGTCCCCTACGGGCAGGTGGCGAGCGGTCGCCGGGTTCTGTGGCATCGCGAGTGGGAGAGCAGGGCCTGACGTGCCTGCGCTGTCGTGAACGTAGGGAAGAGGCCGGCCAGCCGCTGCTCCAGGACTCCGTTGGCAAAAGGACAAGGCGGGCCGCGCAGCTCGCTTGCCGCTCAGAAGCGGATCACTCCA
>NZ_JAVFVX010000095.1:0-12347 GCF_033441795.1 Streptomyces sp. ADMS
ATGGGGAAGCGATCAATCGCCGACCGGCGGCAACGGCATCATCTCACGATGCGGACACCTGACCGAGGGCAGCAACTGCCCCGAACGCGGGCGGAATAGTCATTCTCACTCGTCTCAGTGACGTGCGAAGGACAGGCCCAGCGGGCACCCCGGCCACACCAGGAGCGCGACAGCGCCCCCGGGCAGACGTCGCGACCACTGACCGGAAGCCGCCGAACAGCTCCAGACATTGATCACCACCACACCCGAACGCCGGCCCGCACCCCCAGCCCGTCCGGGGGCTGCCCTCTGGAGGAGTTCGAGGACAAGGCCCGTCCAGGGCCGTAGCGGAGGTCCGGGGGGCGCAGCGCAGCCCCCAGGAACGGGATGGGACGGGCAGGGGCGGCGGGGGCGAGAAACCCCCGCGATGTGCCGCACGCCATTATGCAACTAGTTGCACAACCCCTCCGGCGTCCTCTACAAATACAAGAACAACCCCGCGCCCGGAGGCCCCCATGAGCCGTATCAGCCGCTACCCTCACCTGCTGAGCCCCCTGAACCTCGGCTTCACCACCCTCCCCAACCGTGTCCTCATGGGCTCCATGCACGTGGGCCTCGAAGAAGCCCAGCACGGCTTCGAGCGCATGGCCGAGTTCTACGCGGCCCGCGCCCGCGGCGGCGTCGGCCTCATCGTCACCGGTGGCATCGCCCCCAACGACGCCGGGCGCCCGTACGAGGGCGGCGCCAAGCTCACCACCGACGCGGAAGCCGACCAGCACCGGGCCATCACCGACGCCGTACACCGCGAGGGCGGCAGGATCGCGCTGCAGATCCTGCACTTCGGCCGGTACGCCTACCACCAGGACCTGGTCGCCCCGAGTCCGCTCCAGGCCCCGATCAGCCTCTTCCCCCCGCACGAACTCACCGACGCCGAGGTCGAACAGACCATCGACGACTACGCCCGCACCACCCTCCTCGCCCGCCGGGCCGGCTACGACGGTGTCGAGATCATGGGCTCCGAGGGCTATCTGATCAACGAGTTCATCGCTGCCCGGACCAACCACCGCACGGACCGCTGGGGCGGCTCCTACGAGAACCGCATGCGCTTCCCCGTCGAGATCGTCCGGCGGGTGCGCGAGGCGGTCGGCGAGGACTTCATCCTCGTCTACCGCCTGTCCATGCTGGACCTGGTCCCCGGCGGCTCCACGCTCGACGAGGTGATCACCCTCGCCAAGGCCGTCGAGGCGGCCGGCGCCACCATCATCAACACCGGCATCGGCTGGCACGAGGCCCGTATCCCCACCATCGCCACCTCGGTGCCGCGCGGCGCGTACACCTGGGTGACGAAGAAGCTGATGGGCGAGGTGTCCGTCCCCCTCGTGACCACCAACCGCATCAACACCCCTGAGCTCGCCGAGGAGTTGCTCGCCGACGGGTGTGCGGACATGGTGTCGATGGCCCGCCCGATGCTCGCCGACCCGGACTTCGTCAACAAGGCACGCGAGGGGCGTCCCGAGGCGATCAACACCTGCATCGGCTGCAACCAGGCATGCCTGGACCACACCTTCAGCGGGAAGATCACCTCCTGCCTGGTCAACCCGCGCGCCTGCCACGAGACGGAACTCGTCCTCGCACCCACCAGGCTGCGCAAGCGGGTTGCCGTCGTCGGCGCCGGCCCCGCCGGGCTCGCCTGCGCCGTCTCCGCCGCCGAGCGCGGTCACGAGGTCACCCTCTTCGACGCCGCCCCCGAGATCGGCGGCCAGCTGAACGTCGCCCGCAAGGTCCCCGGCAAGCAGGAGTTCGACGAGACCCTGCGCTACTTCCGCCACCAGCTCGACGCCCACGGCGTGGACGTACGCCTCAACACACCAGTGGACGCCGGTGACCTGGCGGACTACGACGAGGTCGTCGTCGCCACCGGCGTCACTCCCCGCACCCCGGACATCCCCGGCGTCGACCACCCGAGCGTCGTCGGCTACCTCGACGTCCTGCGCGACAACTCCCCCGTCGGCGACCGCGTCGCGATCCTCGGTGCGGGCGGCATCGGCTTCGACGTCGCCGAGTACCTCACCGACAGCGGCGACAAGGCGAGCGAGGACCCAGCGTCGTACTTCCGCGCCTGGGGCGTCGACATGGACTACCGCTCCCCGGGCGGTCTGGCCGCCCCCGAGCGCCCCACCCCTCCCCGCAGCGTCCACCTGCTCCAGCGCAAGGCTTCCAAGGTCGGCGCCGGACTCGGCAAGACCACCGGCTGGATCCACCGCACCGAACTCAAGCACCGGGGCGTCACCATGACCCCGGGCGTCCAGTACGACCGCATCGACGACGCCGGCCTGCACATCACCGTCGACGGCACCAGCACCGTCCTGCCGGTCGACACCGTCGTCCTCTGCACCGGCCAGGACCCGCGCCGCGACCTGTACGACGACCTCCTCGCCACCGGCCACCGCGTCCACCTGATCGGCGGCGCCGACGTGGCCGCCGAACTGGACGCCAAACGCGCCATCAAGCAGGGCACCGAAGTGGCGGCGGCGCTCTGACGCCCGTACGAGCACACGAGCACAGGAACGAGCACAGGAACGAGCACAGGTCAGTCACCACCTGTCCCTAGGATTGAGTCCATGTCACTCCCGCACGCGATCCTCACCGCCCTGCTCGAAAGGCCGTCCTCGGGGCTGGAGTTGACCCGCCGCTTCGACAAGTCGATCGGCTACTTCTGGTCGGCGACGCATCAGCAGATCTATCGCGAGCTGGGAAAACTGGAGGCCGAGGGGCACATCCGCGCCCTGCCCGCCGAGCAGCCGGCCCGCGGGCAGAAGAAGAGCTACGAGGTCCTGCCCGCGGGCCGCGCAGAACTGGCCCGCTGGACCGCCGCGTCCCAGGACCCCAAGCCCCACCGCGACACCATGCTGCTGCGCCTGCGCGCCTCGGCGGTCGTCGGCACCGAAGGCATCGAGGCCGACCTGCGCCGGCATCTCGCCCTTCACCAAATTCAGTTGACGGAGTACCAGGAGATCGAGAAGCGGGACTTCCCGCCCGGCACGGACAACCCCCAGGACCGGCTCCAGCACCTGGTCCTGCGTGCGGGCATCGACCTGGAGACCTTCTGGACCCAGTGGCTCACGCACGCCCTGGCGGAGTTCGCGGAGCTGCCCGGCGGAGAACGGTGAGCGCCCTGTCCCCGAGGCTGGGCCTCGGGGACAGGGCGCTCGTGCAGGTCGACTCGATCGGCGCCCACGGGGCACTCGGCTTGATCGGCCCACTCGCCTCGATCTGCTCAACCGGTGTAAGTGAGCGGGCAGTTGGTCCTCAGAGCCGGAAGACATCGAGGAAGGAGCTCCAGAATCCCTTCTTGCGCGGTTCCTGGCGGGCCGCCGGGGCCGTCGTCGGCTGCGGCGCCGGGCGAGGGGCCGGTTCGGCCGCCGGCATCGGCGCCTGGTTGCGCAGGGCCGCCGCGATCCGGGTGGCGGGCGTCGGGCTGAACCGCACCGGCAGCGCGGCCAGCGCGCGGTGGAAGGGTCCGGGGCGCCACAGGAGGCTGTCCTGCGGGACCGCGAGGGTCAGGTCGGGCAGCGCGTTGAGGATCTTCTCGATCGCCGTGAGCGCGATGACCTGGGCCGGGTCCTTGGCGGGGCAGGCGTGCGGGCCCGCGCCGAAGGCCAGGTGCGCGCCCTTGCTCGCCATCTGCCGGGCCTCGTTGAGGGCGGGGTCGCTGTTGGCGGCGGCGAAGCTGATGACGACGGGCGAGTTCGCGTCGACCGGTATGCCGCCGAGGTCGACGTCCTGCAGCGGATAGTGGGTCGCGTAGTTGGCTATGGGCGGGTTGTTCCACAGCACGTGCTCAAGGGCTTCCTCGACCAGCATGCCGCTGCCGCGCTCCGACGGGCCGTCGGACAGCAGCAGGAGCAGCGCGCTGGCGATGAGGTTGCGCTGGGGTTCCAGGCCCGCGCCCATCAGCACGATCAGCTGGTCCCTCAGCTCCTCGTCGTTGAGGCCCGCGGAGTGCTGGATGAGCCAGGAGGTCACGTCGTCGCCGGGCTCGCGGCGCTTGAGCGTGATCAGCTCCTGGAGGCAGGTGGCGACCTGCTCCATGCCCTTGAGGGCGTCGTCCTGGCCGTCGAACATGGCGGACATACCGGTGGTGAGGCGGTCGCCGATGTCGGCCGGGCAGCCGAACATCTTGTTGAACAGCAGAAGCGGGATCAGCTTGGCGTAGTCGCTGAGGAGGTCGGCGCGGCCCCGCTCGCTGAACTGGTCGATCAGGTAGTCGGCGATGGGCTCGACGTCCCGCCGGATGCGGCTGATGTTCAGCTTGGCGAGGCTCTCGGTGACGGCCTTGCGCAGCCGCAGGTGCACCGCGCCGTCCGTGAACAGGACGTTGGGCCGGTACGCCATCATCGGCAGGACCGGGCTGTCGAGGGAGATCCGGCCCTCGTTCAGGGCTGCCCAGCGGCGCGAGTCACGGGCGAACAGGGTGGTGTTCTGGAGCACCCTGAGGGCCATCTCGTGCTGGACGACGAGCGTGGCGTCCACGCCCGGGGCGAGTTCGACCGGTGCCGCCGGGCCGTGGGCGCGCAACTGGTCGTAGATGCGGTGCGGTTCGGCGGCGAAGTCAGTGCCGTGCATGGGGCATCTGGCGGGAGCGCTCGGTGTGGCACCCGCGTGCTGTGTGTCCATGGAGGTTCCTTAGGGTTCCCCGCGCCTCGGGGCGGGGGACGGGGGTGAGGAAAACCTTGTGCGGGGCCCTGGTCCGGACGGTCCGGACCCCTGACCGGGCTCCCTGTCCGGGCCCCCTGTGCGGGGAGGGGCCCGAAAGGGAGGGACCGGGGCTCAGGCCGCGCGGGTGAGCAGGTGCTGGACGAGGGCGATCAGCGCCCTCGCCGAGGACGTCTGGTCCCGGGCGTCGCAGTAGACGACCGGAGTGTCGGGCAGCAGGTCGAGGGCCTCGCGGATCTCGTCCTCGTCGAACTCGGCCGTCGCGTCGAAGGTGTTGACGGCGATGGCGTACTCCAGGCCGTACTTCTCGACCAGGTCGATCACCGGAAACGTTTCGGCCAGCCGGGACGGGTCGACCAGGAGCAGTGCGCCGAGCGCGCCGCGGGCCATGTCCTCCCACAGCTGCATGAAGCGTTGCTGACCGGGCGTACCGAACAGGTACAGCACCAGTTCCTCGCTCAGCGTGAGCCGTCCGAAGTCCAGCGCGACCGTGGTCGTCACCTTGTCCGGCGCGCCCTTCAGATCGTCCACGTTGGCGGACGCCTGGGTCATCTTCTCCTCGGTGCGCAGCGGGGTGATCTCCGACAGCGAGCCGATGTAGGTGGTCTTGCCCACGGCGAAGTGCCCTACGACAAGGATCTTCGCGGTGGTGGTGACCGCGTCTGAGACGTAGATCGTCTCAGCCGTAGAGGGATTCGAGTCCATGCAGCACCTTTTCGATGATTCCTCTGTCGACGGACTGGGCGCGTGGGGGCGCGGCACGGCGCAGGAGATGACCCTGTTCGAATAAATCGGTCAGCAGGAGTCGGGCGACACCCACCGGAAGGGTCAGGTGCGCGGCGACCTCCGCGACGGAGAGGTAGCCGCCGCCGCACAGGTCCCAGATGGCCCGTACCTCGGGGCTGGCGCCGAGCGGCACCTCCCGGTCGGGAGCCAGCGTGACCAGGGTGTGCAGGGACAGGTCATCGGCGGTCGGCAGCCGCCGCCCGCCCGTGATGACGTACGACCGGACGAAGTCACTGGTGACCGTGACCGGAGCTTCCTCGCCGTGCGCGTTCATGCTTCCGCACCGGCGTTCTGACGCGGCGGGGTGGTCATCGCCTTGCCGAGCGCTCCCACCTGCTGCTGCATCCGGAACGACATGGCCTCCATGTCGACGTCCAGCGCGGCCGACACGGCGAGGTAGGCACCGCTGCCCGCCGCGATGAGGAAGATCCAGCCGCCGTCGTACTCGATCAGCGTCTGCTTCCACAGACCGCGTCCGAAGCCGACGAAGGGGGCGACTGCGCGGCTGAGGGACTGCATCGAGCTCATCGCGGCGGCGTTGGTCTCCGCCTCGTCGCGCTCGATGTCACTGGACCGCTCCAGGAGCAGTCCGTCGGCCGAGACGAGGATCGCGTGACGGGCGCCGCGCACCTGCAGCACATCGTTCAGCACCCACGACAGATCGGGATTCACTGGTCCTGTGGTCCTTCCATGGTCGTCGTGTCCCGCCCAAGCAGCGTTCCGCGCTGGAACGCACCGATACGTGAGGCCGTCACCTCGTTGTTGTGCTCCGGCTCCGGCGGCGGTGGCACCACCGCGACCGGACTGCCGCGCCGCCGCCGCTTGGGCAGGCCACCGGCCGTCGTACCGACCGGACGAGGGGGTCCGCCGGGCGTGGCCACCGGGGTCAGCCGCTGCGGGGCTACGGCACTGGCCTCGGCCTGGGGTTCGGCCTTCGCGGCCCCGCCCTCGGGCTCGGGAACGTCCGTCGTCAACAGGTTCTCTGGCAAGAGAATCACCGCCCGTACGCCGCCGTAGGGGGACACCGAATCGACCGAGACCTTGAAGCCGTACCGGGTGGCGAGCATCCCGGACACGGCGAAGCCGAACTTCGGCGGGTCGCCGAGGCTCGTGATGTCGACCGGTGCCTGCGGGGAGAGCAGGACGCTGGCGCGCGCCTTCTCCTCCGTGTTCATGCCGAGGCCGGCGTCGTCGACGATCAGACAGACACCGGTGGGTACGGCCTGGATGTTGATGTCGACGCGGGTGCCGGGTGCGCTGTAGTTGGTGGCGTTGGCCAGCAGTTCGGCGAGGACGACCGCGACGGGCTCGACAGCCCGGCTGGCCACCGAGACGTTCACCTGGGTGTTGATGGTGACGCGGTCGAAGTGCTTGATGCGGCCCTGGGCACTGCGGGCGACGTCGTACACGGAGGCGGTGTTCTCGCGCCGGCCGAGCCAGCCGCCGCACAGCACGGCGATGCCCTGGGCACGGCGGCCGAACTGGCTGTTGGTGTGGTCGATCATCATCAGGTCGCCGAGGACCTGTTCGTCGTCGCCGTAGCGGCGCTGCGACTTCTCGATGATGAGCTGCTGTTCGTCGGCGAGCACCTGAAGTGTCCGCATCGCGGACTTCAGGACCGCCTTGGTGTCCTCCTCCGCGTCCTTGCGCACCGCGGCCAGGTCGCCCGCGTGCTGTGCGTTCAGTTGGGTGTATTCCGCATAGAGGCGGTCGCGTTCACTCTGTGCGGCGTCGCGGGCGCTCTGCAGGTCGTTGCTCTTCCTGCGGAGCGCCATGTTGGTTCTCCGGGCCCGCATCACTGCGACGACCGCAGCGACCAAGACCACGAGCAAGATCCACAGCAGTGGATCCTGGATCAATGACGTCATGAGACTCTCTTCAAGTCGCCTTGCGACAGGAGCAGTTGCGGTCCGATGGGTCCTGGCCTGGAACTCGGGCCTAGCCCGGTGGCGAACCTTACCGGCGGACCAACTCAGCCACTCCTTCGCGATGGGGCCCCTAGAGACTGTCCCCCGTGCGCGTGGCGCGCATCAGCCTACTGAAAGTGGGATGATCTTATCAGTCAAGGGAGCGTCAAAAAGGTTCCGCTTGCGCGCACTTGGAGACCTTCACACAGGATTCGCCAACGGGTCCACGACAGTTACGCACCCGATACCGTCCGGGCGCGCAAAAGGCCCGCTCCCCGGCTTTCCGGGAAGCGGGCCTTTCCCTCGGGCGCTCAGGCGGCGTCGGCGACGGTGCCGAGACCGGTCTCGGCGGGCCGCCAGTAGACGCCTCCGCCGCGCCGCAGATGGTTCAGGTCGACCAGATACCGGCGCAGCGTCACGTGGTCGATACCGCTCGCGCCCTCGCACCACACCTTCAGCCGCTCGTCGACGAGCCGCTCCGGATACTCGACGCCCGTCTCGAAGCTGTTTTCGGCGATGTGCCGGAGCACAATCAGCTTCCGGCTCCAGCGGGCGGGCAGCCGCACGAGCCGGCCGTCCTCCCGTACGAAGGTCCGCAACACGTTCTCGGTCTGCTGCCGCTCGTTCTGCTCGGCTCGGTCGGATGCCATGACCGGAGGCTAACCCGTGCGCGAGCGGAGTCACACCACTTTTGCCGCGCCCGCCCGCCCGCCCGCTCCCCCGATCGCTCTTCGAAAAGGGTGACGCCCGGCCGGACGCCGTTACCAGGCGTGAGCGGGCGCGTTGTAGGGGACGTGCGGGCGCGAGTCCAGTGCCCGCACTCATCGAACCAAAGGAGAACGTGATGTCTCGCATCGCGAAGGCAGCCGTCGCCGCTCTCGGCACTGGTGCCGTGGTGCTCGGCGGTGCCGGTATGGCCGCGGCTGACGCGGATGCCCACGGCGCGGCCATCGGCTCGCCCGGCGTCCTGTCCGGCAACGTCCTGCAGGTCCCGGTCCACGTGCCCGTCAACGTGTGCGGGAACACGGTCAACGTGATCGGCCTGCTGAACCCGGCCTTCGGCAACACCTGCGCCAACATCAGCGGCGACGACCACAAGAACGACGACTACAAGAAGGGCAACCCCGGCCCCGGCGGCTACGGCAGCTGACCCGTCGTACGCAGGCATGGGAAGAGCCCCGACGGACCCACCGTCGGGGCTCTTCCGCGCACGCGCCGCTCTGCGTACCCCGTTACGCGTACCGGTAGATGCCGCTGTGGTCCTCCAACTGGTCCGGCGTCATGTCCCACGGCGGCAGCGTCTCGTGCCGGGCCACGACCCGGCCGCGCTGCGCGTCGCCGAACCCCGGCGGCCGGTCGGGCAGATAGCGGGCACCGGCTCCGTGCCGGCGCTGCCAGCGCGTCCAGCACAGGTCGACGAAGGCGTGGTGCAGCCAGAAGACGGGGTCGTTGACGGAGGCACCGCCGACCATGTGCCCGCCGACCCAGCGGTGGACGCGGTTGTGGTTGTGCCAGGAGCCGGGGCCCCGCCCGCGCCCCCATCCTTCGAGCCTGTTGCGGAACCCCTTGTCGGAGGTCGAGTTCCACGGCGACACGTCGTAGACGGGATCGTCGAGGGCCGAGTCCAGGTTCTGCCGGGTCGGCAGCGTGAGCGGCTCTCGGCTGCGGCCGAGGTCACGGGTGAGGAACTCGCCGTCGGTGACGCTCTCCTTGATCGTCCAGTCGCCGTGGTCGTACGCGAACGGCCCGGTCATGACCCGCTGGTCGAAGGAACGCCCGGTGCCACCGAGCAGATCCTCGCTCCACGGCACACCGGTCGTCGTGCGGTCCCGGGTCCAGTCCCAGTACGGCAGCGTCACCGACGGGTCCGCGCGCTGCAACGCCCTCTCCAGGTCCAGCAGGAACCGCCGGTGCCAGGGCAGGAAGGACGGCGCCATGTGGGCCGTACGCAGCCCGTCCTCGCCGTCGGAGACGTAGTACTCGATGTGGGTACGCACGAACTCGTCGTACTCGCCCCGCCGTTTGACCTCCAGCAGCGCCCCGACGAACCGCCGCCGCTCGGCGCGCGTCAGCGTGCTGACGTCCTTACGCGTGTACGCCACGGCCGCCCCCTTCCCCGGCGGCGACCGTCAGCTGCCGCCCGGGTCCCAGCTCGTCGACGGCGGCGCGGGCCGCCTCCAGGGGCGTGGGGTACGAGCGGTAGTGGTCGACCATGCTCAGATACGTCCCGTCCGCGCGCCGCATCAGATGCAGGGGCCGCCCGTCCACGGTGATGTGCCACTGTCCTCCGCCGGGCGGGCGCATGACCTGCGCCATGTGGTCGTGGTGATCCGCGCCGGCTCTGACGCCACGCAGCCGGCGGCCCCGGTACGTCTCGTCGAAGGACGGCGCCTCGCCGTCGCCCGGCTCGCGCCGGGGCCATGCGGCGGCGACGACCGGGACCACCGCCAGGGCGAGGGCCGACACGCACAGGGCGCGCAGCGCGTCCCGCCGCGTACCGGAACGGACGGGCGGGCCCGCCGGGCCCTGCGGCACTCTGCTGACGAACAACACTCTCTCCTCGTTCGGTTCGTTCGGTAGCGGCGACCGCCCGGCGACCGGGCCCAGGGGTCAGCCCGGGCCCAGAGGGTCCAGTTCGTCAGGTCCCGTGACTACCCGGACTACAACGAGCCGAGTCCCAGGGCCCCCGTCGGGGCCGTCTGCAGCAGGGGGGTGAGCACGGCGGCCCGCGGTTCCCTGAGCGTCGGCAGGCCGAACATCTCGGAGTTCGGCGCGGTCAAGGGGGTGTCCACGGACAGGCCGGGGGTCAGGGTCCGCAGGTCGGCCGCGGGGACGCTGGCGCCGGCCTCGTCGAAGCCCTTCCCGACCACCTGCGGCAGCGGCGTCTCGGCGGACAGCCCGGGCAGCGCGGCGCCGAGCGGCACCTGCGGCAGCGTGCTGGCCGGGATCATCTGCCCCTCGACGTACCGCGGTCCCTCGGGTACGCCCGGCATCAGCAGCGGCAGTTCGCCGCCCACCTTGGGCAGGTTCACGTTGAGGGACTTCTCGACGCCGTCCAGCGGTACGGGTACGGGGACCGTGTCGGCCGCGGCGGCGGGGGCCGTGGCGCCCACCGCCGCCGCCACGCCGGTGAGAACAGCGGCGGCAAGGGTTCGAGTGGTCGGCTTCATGGCAAGTACGGTCCTTTTCAGGAATCGGGGGGTGTTCGTCCGTACCGCGTAACGATCCTGGGAACCGCATCAGCTCAAGATTCCCCCGTGTGGTGCATTAGTCGTCCGATCAGCCCGGAAGGGCGCCCCGGTCCGGGCGCCGGACCGCACCGCTCGCCTTCCGGCCGTCAGCCGCGCAGGCTGCGGACCGGGAGGATGACGTGGGCCGCGGCGGTCAGGGTCTCCTCGGCGCCCGCGAAGGCGGCCAGCGCCTCCGGCGAGATGGGCTGGCCGGGCTGGGCCTCGGGCCAGGGGCGGGTGGTGAACACCAGGTAGGCGAAGCCCCGTTCGGCGACCGCGGTGAGCCACTCCGCGGGCGGGACGCACTGGGCGTTGAGCTGCGGCATGTTGACGACGGCCGAACCGGCCTCGACGAGCAGGCTGACGGGCAGGCTCGGGCGGGTGGAACCGTCGACGATGTCGCCGCCGACCGGGAGGCCGGTGTCTGTGAGGAGTTGCCCGACGGCGACGGCCGAGGCCTCGGGGCCGCCCTCGCCGTCCCCGAGGGAGTAGGCGAGGAGGTAGGGCATGTCGCCGTCAGGGGCCTCACCGCTCCAGGCCATGACGACGAGCGTGCCCAGGTCGGCGATGCGGAAAGGGCGCGTTTCGCTTGAGGTTGAGGTCACCGCGGAACCTTATCGACGGGATTTGACGCCGCCGGCCGCATTCTCACTCGACCGGGGGATTTCCCGCCGGTAGCCACACGAAAGAGGGACGGGACTCGAACAGCGCGAAGGGCCGGTTCCGCACACCTGGAAGGCGGACGGAACCGGCCCTTTCGGAACCCGCTTCGATACCCTTGCCGGGCCCCGCGTCAGCTCGTCAGCCCCGGAGGGGGAGGCCGCCGAGCAGCCCGCCGTTCGAGTTGAGGGCGGTCGTCGCGTCCTTCACCGTGCTGAGCGCCGAATCCTTGTTCTCGGTGTCGAGCGCGTTCGACTGGTGCTGAAGCGGCTGCGCCTGCTCTACGTCGAGGGGGCCCTTGGTGAGCGTGTTCACGGCACCGTTGAGGCTGGTGGGCGTGAGGTCGGCGGTGTCGTAGGCGAACGCGGGCGCGGCGGCTCCGGCGATGACCATGGACCCGGCAACAACAGCGGCAGCCTTCAGGGACTTCATCGTGTTCCTTTCATCGGCGACTCATGTCACCAGAGGGAATGTTGTCGCCCTGTCCAACGAGCCCCGGTCGCGGCGGAAACCCCGTACGCAGAAAATTTCTGCGGCGCACGTGATTCCGGAACACGAAATGTGTCTCAAAGGATTGACGCACAAGCGAAATCGGCACACAGGCAAGAGAACGGCCGTTGTGCCGACCGACAGGTCGGCACAACGGCCGGAAGGGGGCGAACCTAGCGGACCGGCAGCGGCAGCGGTGGCACCGGGACCGGCAGCGGCGGGACCTCCACCGGCAGCTTGGGCAGGGGCGGCAGACCTGCCAGGTCCGGCGCCGGCAGCCCGCCGCCGAGCAGAGTGGCGGCGACGAAGCCGACGAGGCTGGTCAGTACGCCGGTGACGGCCGGGACGACGTTCGCGACATCGCCGGACGTGACCGCCGTGAGCAGTGTGTCGACCGACTTCTGCAGCGCGGCGAGCGCGTCCGCCTCGATGTCGAGCGGGCCCTTGACCGCCTTGCCGTCCTTGAAGGCCACCGGAAGGGCGGACGCGGGCGGCAGAGCGGGCGTCGCCGGGAGGGCCGGAGCGTCCGGCAACGCCGGGGTCACCGGGAGAGCCGGAGCATCCGGCAACGCCGGGGTCA
>NZ_JAVFVX010000095.1:12447-28842 GCF_033441795.1 Streptomyces sp. ADMS
GGGTCACCGGGAGAGCCGGAGCATCCGGCAACGCCGGGGTCACCGGGAGAGCCGGGGTCGCCGGCAGCGCCACCGGCGGAGTGGCCGGTGCCGCCGCCGTGGCCGCGGCGATGGCCGCCTTCACGGCGTCGACCAGCTCCGTCGCCTCGTCCAGCGGCAGCTGGCCGTTGTCCGCATTGAGTACGGCGGTGAGCAGATCGCTGACGGGTTTCAGTACTCCGCCCAGGTCACCCAGCGACTTGACCTGCGCGAGGAGCGCGTCGGCGTTGGGGACGGGCGCCTGCGAAGCCGCGTGACCGCGCTCGCGGGCCGCGTCGCTGTCGGCCGCCAGAGCGGCCGGTGCGCCTATTCCGAGCAGGAGGGTGGCGCAGAGTGCGGTGGACGCGATACGCCGTGCGGGCAGAGCACGCATGGAAGTTCCTTTCGGTGGTGCGGTGGTGTGTGCCGGACCATGAGTCCGCCATCGGACCCACCGTCAGATCCACCGTCGCCATCTGCAACCGGTCACACGCGCAAAGTGACGGCCCGTCGGCCGGGTCCCGTACGTCGTCCCTGGTGAGGCCCTGTGTCGAGGCCCGCCCGCCGAGTTGGCGGCCCTGCCCGCCATTCGGGGCAAACACCGGAAACGCGAACCGGCCGCCCTCCCCGAAAGGGAGAGCGGCCGGCAGAAGGGTCCGCGCCGACTTGCGTCAGTCGTTGACGCAGGTGTTGCCGAACGCCGGGTTCAGGAGACCGACGACGTTGACGGTGTTGCCGCAGATGTTGACCGGAATGTGGATCGGAACCTGCAGGACGTTGCCCGACAGGACGCCCGGGGAGTGGGCAGCGACGGCGTGCGCGTCGCTGTCGGCGGCGGCGACACCGGCGGTACCCGCCACGGTGGCGACGGCAACGGTGGAAAGGGCAAGGCCCTTCGCGATACGCGACATGGAGAAGTGCTCCTTGGGAGTTGTCACAAACATCCGGGCGGGGATGCCCGGCGCTGTGTCAACGCGTGGCGCGCGCCCGGGTTGTGCCGCCAATGGGGTGATCTCTCGAATCGCCCGGGTGCTCGATTCCGACACAGCGAACACAAATCACCAATAAGCACGCATAGCGACTAGAGTGGCTCACCTTCTGCCAGCCGCCCCGGAGCCGCCCAAAAGGCCGACCAATACCCCGAATCCGTCGCGCGGAACAGACCGGGAGCGCATGCGGCACACAAGTGACCTCCAGATTTTCCGTCCGTCGGTCCACGACCATTTCCCCGAAAGGGCTACGCCGGTCATGCCTATTTCCCCGGGTCTTCTGCTGCGCCGTGCCATGGTGGGCGTCTTTGCCGTCGCCGCGATCTGGACTCCGGGAGGTGCGGCGACGGCCGCGCCTCCCCTCGTAAAGGAGAAGGAGTCGGAGCGCCTCGCGTTCGCCCAGCGGTACCGCGCGCTCCAGCACGGCGGAATCGTCCGCGCGGCCAACGCGTCCATCAGCTGCCGCGCCACCCTCGGATCCTGCGCGGGCGTCCGCGAGGGCGAGAACCTCACGAACGGAACGGGCGCCGCCAGGGCGGCGGTCAACGGTGACTTCGACATGTTCTACGTCGACGTCGACAGCGATCCGAACACGTACAACTCCAGCCGGGCCGAGGTCCGGGTCCCGCAGGGCAGCCGCATCTCCTACGCGCGGCTGTACTGGGGCGGCAACCTCAGGGTCGGTGAGCAGAAGCCGCCGAAGGACAACGGGCGGGTGCTGATCGCCGAGCCCGGCGGCCAGTACAAGGAGCTGCTCGCCGACTCGGTCGTCGGACACCGGGTGGCGCACGGCGCCGACGCGTTCCAGGCCTCCGCCGATGTCACCAGGCTCGTCCGGGAGAGCGGTTCGGGCCTGTACACGGTCGCGCAGGTCAACGTCGCGATGGGGAAGTCGGCGGCCGGGGCGTGGGGCGGCTGGACCCTGGTCGTGGCGTACGAGAACGCGTCGGAGCCGCTGCGGCACCTGGCCGTGTGGGACGGGTTCGACGCGCTGGGGGACCGGGAGGGTGACGGACAGTTGGTCCGGTTGGCCGAACTGTCGTTCCCGGCGGGCGCGAACGGGCGCGCCGGTCTGGTCGCCTACAACGGGGACCGCGGCAGCACCGGCGACTCGCTGACGGTGTCCGCCGCAGGGCGCACCACCGCGCTCGGGGACACGGCGAACCCCCGCGACGACGTGCTGAATTCCACGATCGGCGGAGCCGTCTCGCAGCGCGTTCCGGCGTACGCGAACACCCTCGGCTACGACTCCGACGTGTTCGAACTGGGCACGGCGCTGCGGCACGGTGGTGACCAGCTGGCCTTCCGGCTCGTTTCCCAGCGGGACGCGGCGTGGGCCGGCGCACTTTTCGTGGCCGTCGACGCCCGGCAGTAGGCGAGGTGCGTCCGGCACCGCCACCCGTGAGCGAGGAAACCGCGCATGCAACTGATCGCACCCGACCCCCGGCCACGGGTCCTGCACGTCACCCAGCCGGTGGACGGCGGGGTGGCCCGGGTCGTGACGGACCTGGCGCGGGCCCAGCTCGCCGACGGTCTGCACGTCACGGTCGCCTGCCCGGACGTCGGTGGGCTCGCCTCGCGACTGCGGGCGCTCGGCGCCGACGTACGCCCCTGGCACGCGACGCGCGCGCCGGGACCCTCGCTTGTCGGGGAGGTGCGGCGGCTCGGGCGGGTGGTCGGGGCGGTGCGGCCGGATGTCGTGCACGCGCACAGCGCGAAGGCCGGGCTCGCCGCCCGGCTGGCGGTACGGGGGCGGGTGGCGACGGTGTTCCAGCCCCACGCCTGGTCGTTCGAGGCGGTCGGCGGGCCCACCGCGGCGCTGGCGCTCAAGTGGGAGCGTCGGGGGGCGCGCTGGGCCTCCCGGGTGGTGTGCGTGAGCGACGCCGAACGGGCGACCGGGGTGCGCGCCGGGATCACCGGGCAGTGGCGGGTGATCCCGAACGGGATCGACACGGAGCGCTTCCGCCCGGCGGCCGGGAACCCCGTACGGGCCGGGATTCCGCTGCTCGCGGATGTCCATCCGGCCGCTCCCCTGGTCGTGTGCGTGGGCCGGCTGTGCCGGCAGAAGGGGCAGGACGTGCTGCTCCGGGCGTGGGGCGAGGTCGCGCAGCGGGTGCCGGGGGCGCGGCTCGTGCTCGTCGGGGACGGGCCGGACGCCGGGCGGCTGCGGGCCCTCGCCCCCGCCTCAGTGCTGTTCGCCGGGGCCGTCGCCGATGCCGTCCCCTGGTACCGGGCCGCCGATCTGGTCGTTCTGCCCTCCCGGTGGGAGGGCATGGCGCTGGCGCCGCTGGAGGCGATGGCCTGCGGGCGGCCGGTCGTCGTCACCGACGTGGACGGCGGGCGCGAGAGTCTGCCCGCCGCCCTCGCCCCGCGCTGTCTGGTGCCGGCCGAGAATTCCGCCGCACTGGCCGGGACCGTCTCCGAACTGCTGCTCGACCCACCGCTGCGTGAGTCGCTGGGGCACCTGGGGCGCCGGCACGTCCTGTCCGCCCACGACGTACGGCACACCGCCGACGCCGTCGCGGACGTGTACCGCGAGCTGACAACCGCGCACGCCGTGCGGCCCGTGCGCGCCGAGTACAGGGAGTCCATCCACTCGTGACTGCGGAAAGTACCGTCCCCTCCCCCGGCGGAGGGCCGCGGGAGTACGGACTCTCGACCGTCTCGGCCGTCTCGGTCCGCCCGCCCCGCGGGTCGGCGGGCGGCTTCAGATTCCCGGCCGGCCGACGCCCCGCGCCCCGGCCAGCCTCCCCACTGCCGCTGCTCACCGTCGACAGCAGCGCCGCCCTGCTCGGCGCCCTGGCGCTGACCGAGCCACTGCGCCACCCCCTTCTGGTCGGCGCGCTGCTGCTCGGCGTGGTTGTGCTGAACACGCGCGCCTCGCTCTACCGGCCCGAGTCCGTGCCCGCGTTCCTCGACGAACTGCCCGCCGTCTGCGGCCGGATCGCGATGGGCTGGCTGGCTCTGGCTGCCGTGGTCGGCGCGTACGCGCCCGGCGACGCGCTGTCCGCGCGGACCCTCGTCCTGGGCTGTGCGGTACAGGCGGCGGCGAGTGCCGCCGGGCGCGGTACCGTCCATTGGCTGCGGCGCCGGGCGCTGCTGCGACGCCCGCACACCGCCCTCGTCATCGGCCCGGCCGGCACCGCCCGGCGGGTGGCCGCCGCGTTCCTGCGCCACCCGGCGTGCGGGGTACGGCCGGTGGGCCTCGTCACCGACCACCCGGACGGCATCGCGGGTCTGCCCGTGCTGACCACCGGCGAGGAGGTCGAGCGGGCGCTGATCCAGAACGGCGTCCGGGCCGTGCTCGCCGTCCATCCCTCCGTACGGGCCGAACAGGGGCCGCTGCTGCGGGCGTTGGCCGAGTCGGGCTGCACTGTGTGGGAGATCGACGCCGAGTCGCCCTCCTACGAGAGCGCCGAACGGCTCGCCGGGTTCTCCTGCCGACGGCTCGCGATGGTGCCGGACCGGCCGGGCAGCATCGGCAAGCGGCTGCTCGACGTCATGGTCTCGGGCACGCTGCTCCTGCTGCTCTCGCCGCTGCTGCTGCTGTGCGCGGTGGTGCTGCGGCTGACCGGCGGGCGTGGTGTGGTCTTCAAGCAGGAGCGCATCGGTCTGGACGGGCGCCCCTTCACCCTCCTCAAGTTCCGCACCCACCGCCCGGTCGACGAGATGGAGGCGGCGACCCGCTGGAGCGTCGCGGACGAACGCCGCATGAACTGGTTCTGCCGGTTCCTGCGGCGCACCTCGCTGGACGAGCTCCTCCAGTTGTGGAACGTCCTCTGGGGCGACATGAGCCTGGTCGGACCGAGGCCCGAACGCCCGTACTTCGTCGGCCAGTTCAGCCAGACCTACCCCGGTTACGCGGCCCGTCACCGGATGCAGACCGGTATCACCGGGCTCGCCCAGATCCACGGGCTGCGCGGTGACACCTCGATCGAGGACCGCTGCCGGTTCGACAACGCCTACATCGACAACTGGTCGCTCTGGCAGGACATCTGCATCCTGCTGCGCACCGCCGCCGCGCTCGTCCGCCCGACAGGAAGCTGAGCGCAGTGAGCCACAGCCCCGCGCTGACGTTGCCGCGCCGAGTGCCATTCCCGCACGTCGCGTCCTTCGCTCCGCTGCTGCCCGTGATCCTGGTGATCGCCCTGCTCGCGCTGCCGGCCCCGCAGGGCACCGACGGCGGAGCGACCCCGGCCGACGCCGTCTCCGGGCTCGTGGTCCTCTACTGCGCGATCCGGCTCGTACGGGAGCGGCGGCGCCCCCTGTCCCGCACGGCCGCCGTGGTGCTCGGGCTGCCCGTGGTCGGGCTCGCGGTCGCCGCCGTCGGGGCGTCCTCGCCCGCGGCCGGGATCGGGGGCCTGGGGCGCTACCTCCAGATCTTCGTGCTGGTCCCGGCGTCCGTGCTGCTGCTGGTCCGGGACCGGCGCGACTTCCGGGTGCTGGCCTGGGCGTTCGTCGGGCTCGCCCTGTTCCAGGGGGCGGTCGGGGTGCACCAGTACGCGACCGGGACCGGCGCCTCCTACCAGGGCGAGGAGATCCGGGCGGTGGGCACCTTCGGGCCCACCGATGTGATGGGCATGTCGACGGTCGTGTCGTTCGGGCTGATGTGCTCGGTGGGGCTGGCCCTCGGGTCGGGCGCCGCCCGACAGCGGGCCTTTGCCGCCGGCTGCGCCCTGGTACTCCTCGCCCCGCTCGCCGTCTCCTTCAGCCGGGGTGCCTGGATCGCCACGGCGGCGGCCTGCACGCTGCAACTGGCGCTGGCCGGGATGCGGCGCGCGCTGAAGGTGGGCGCGGTGGTGACCGCCTCGGCCGTGATCCTGGTCGGCGGCCTGGGCATCGGTACGGCGATGCTCCAGGAGCGGATCAGCAGCATCACTCAAGTGACGGACGCCCCTGACCAGTCGGTCACCGACCGGTACACGATGTGGGCGGCGGCGACCGACATGTGGAGCCAACACCCGCTCACAGGGGTCGGGTTGAAGGGCTTTCCCGAACACCGCGACGGACACGCCTCGTTGGCCCTGTCCGCGGGCAGCGACACGGAGGGCGCGGGGGCCGCGTACCGCAAGCAGCCGCTGCTGTCCCCGCACAACATGTACCTGCTGGTGCTCAGCGAGCAGGGCCTCATCGGGCTGCTGGCCCTCGGAGGCAGCTGGCTGGCGCTGCTGGTGTGCGGACTGCGAGGGCTGGTGCGGGCAAGACGGTCACCGTCCGACGGTGGGCTCGACTGTGCCCTCGTCGCCTGCGGGCTGCTGATCTGGCAGTTGACCGACTTCCTCTACGCCGACATCGGCGGGCCCGCGACCGTGCTGACCGCCGTCGCCTTCGGGCTCGCCGCCTGGTGGGCCCTCGGCGGCGGCGACGCGCCCAGGGCCTCGGCGCGATGACCGCGATTCCTCCCCGGGCCGAGGGAGAGACCAGGGTGACGCTGCCCGCCGCACGCGCCGCTTCCGCCGCCACCGGGGCGAGCAAGGACGAGGGGGACGACAGCGGACCCGCCGAACTCGCCCCTGTTTCAGGGAAGTTCCTCGCCAAGGCCACCCTCGTCACCGCGGTCCTCTCGGTCGCGGGCGCGCTGCTCGGGCTGATCCGGGACCAGTCGCTGGCCCGGCTGTTCGGGGCCGGCAGTGACACGGACGCCTTCCTGGTCGCGTGGACGGTGCCGGAGTTCGCGGCGACGCTGCTCATCGAGGACGGGCTGGCCTTCGTCCTGATCCCGGCGTTCAGCGTGGCGCTGGCCCGGCGCGCCCAGGGTGCCCCGGGCGATCCGGTGCGGGCGCTGGTCGCCACGACGCTGCCCCGGCTGGCGCTGGCGTGCGCGGCGGTCGGCGCGCTGCTGATCGCCACCGCTCCCTACCTGGTCGAGGCACTCGCCCCGGGCCTGCCCGACCCGTCGCTCGCCGTGGACTGCACGCGCCTCACCGCCACCTGCGTCTTCAGCTTCGGGCTCGCCGGCTACTGCAGCGCGGCCCTGCGCGCGCACCGGCGGTTCCTGGCACCGGCGGCGATCTACGTGGCCTACAACGTCGGCATCATCACGGCGATGTTCGTGCTGGGCGGGCGCTGGGGGGTGCGCTCGGCGGCGGTCGGGGTGGCGGTGGGCGGCGCCCTGATGGTCGTAACCCAACTGCCCTCTGTTCTAAGACAGTTGCGGCGTCGCCAGTCGGCCGTGCCGGTAGAGATCGTGGTGGAGGAGACGTCCGCGGCGCCGATGGCGTTCGCGCTCGTCGCGCCCGTGCTGCTCTTCGCGCTGACCCGGCAGTCGCAGGTGCTCATCGAGCGCTTCCTCGCCTCCACGCTGCCCGCCGGGGCCATCTCGCACCTGAACTACGCGCAGAAGGTGGCTCAGATCCCGATGACGCTGTCGCTGATGCTGTGCACGGTCACCTTCCCGGTGGTCGCGCAGGCGATCGCGGAGGGCGACACCGAGCGGGCCCGCAACCGGGTGGAGCGGGATCTCGCGCTGGCCGCCTGGGTGGTGCTGCTCGGCGCGGCCGCGGTGATCGCCTGTGCGCCGCAGGTCATCGAACTCCTCTTCCAGCGGGGCGCGTTCGTCGCCCGGGACACCGAGGCGACGGCGACCGTGATGCGCGTGTACGCGGTCGGGCTGCTCGGGCACACCCTGGTCGGCGCGCTCATCCGCTCGTACTTCTCCTCGAGCCGACCCACCTGGTACCCGATGGCAGCGATGACCGCGGGGGTCGTGGCGACCTCCTGGATCGGCGCCTGGACGGTCGGTCGATGGGGCGTGTGCGGGATCGCCGCCGCCAACGCCGCCGGGATCACGCTGTCGGCCGCGCTGCTGCTCTGCGGCATGGGGCCGCGCAGTGTGCCGATCCGGACCCGGCGGGTGCTGGCCGAGCTGAGCAAGCCCGTGCGCGCGGCGGTGTGCGCGACGGCCGTGGGGGTGTTCGTGACCAGCCGGATCGACGGGCCGGTGGCGGGACTCGCCGCCGGTACCGCGACCGTCACCGTCGTCTACCTCCTGCTCGGCCTGCTCATGGGGGCCCAGGCCGTGCAGAGCTTCGTACTCGCACTCCGTTCCGTATGCTCCATGACCCGAAGGCTGCCGCATGCCCGCAAACGCACCCGCACCCACGCCCGCCCCCGACACCGGCACCGCCGCCGCGACCGGGTCCGCTGACCGGCTCCGAAGAGGTCCCCGTCCGGGGCCCGTTCCCTGGGTGGCGATGTACCACTCGGTGGGCGACTGCTCCGACGACCCGTACCGCATCACGGTCACGCCCGACCGCCTCGACGCCCAGCTGCGGTGGCTGCGCCGGCGCGGGCTGCGGGGCGTGGGTGTGGCCGAGCTGCTCGCCGCCCGTTCCCGGGGCGAGGGACGCGGCCTGGTCGGGCTCACCTTCGACGACGGGTACGCCGACTTCCTGACCAACGCCCTTCCGGTGCTGGAGCGTTGGGACTGCGGCGCGACCCTCTTCGTCCTGCCGGGACGGCTCGGCGGGGAGAACGCCTGGGATCCGCTGGGCCCGCGCAGGCCGCTGCTCACGGCGGACGGCATCCGCGCCGTCGCCGGGGCCGGGGTCGAGATCGGGTCACACGGACTGACGCACGTCGACCTGACGAAGGCGGACGACGACCTGCTGCGCGCCGAGGTCGCCGAAAGCAGAGCGCTGCTCACGGAGTTGAGCGGTGCTCCGGTCAAGGGGTTCTGCTATCCCTACGGGACCGTCGACCAGCGGGCCGTCGACGCCGTGCTGGCGGCCGGCTACGGATACGGCTGCGCCATCGACCCCGGACAGCTGAACGGCGTCCATGTCCTGCCCCGCGTGCACATCGGCGAGAACGACACCGCCGTACGCCTGCATCTCAAGTACCGGCTGCACCGGCTGCGGCGCCGGCCGGCCCGGGGGGTGTGAGGCGTGAAGGCCCTGCACATCATCACCGGGCTCGGCGTCGGCGGCGCCGAACAGCAACTCCGTTTGCTGCTCAGGCACTTGCCCGTCGAGTGCGATGTCGTGACGCTCACCAACCCCGGCTCGGTCGCCGACGGTCTGATCGCCGACGGCGTCCGGGTCGTCCACCTCGGCATGGCCGGCAACCGGGATCTCGCCGCCCTCCCCCGGCTGGTGAACGTCATCCGCTCGGGCGGCTACGACCTCGTGCACACGCACCTCTACCGGGCCTGCGTGTACGGCAGGATCGCCGCGCGGCTCGCGGGCGTACGGGCTGTCGTCGCCACCGAACACTCCCTCGGCGACTCGCAGATGGAGGGGCGGCGGCTGACCGCCGGGGTGCGCGCGCTGTACCTCACCGGCGAACGGCTCGGCCGCGTCACCGTCGCCGTGTCCCCCACGGTCGCCGAACGGCTCCGCCGCTGGGGT
Source organism: Streptomyces sp. ADMS (assembly GCF_033441795.1). Taxonomy (NCBI): domain Bacteria; kingdom Bacillati; phylum Actinomycetota; class Actinomycetes; order Kitasatosporales; family Streptomycetaceae; genus Streptomyces; species Streptomyces sp. ADMS. The sequence continues at coordinate 21,803 of NZ_JAVFVX010000095.1, forward strand.
GTGCCCGCGCCCCGGATCGAGGTCGTCCCCAACGGCATCGACCTGGCCCGCTTCCGCTTCGACCCGGTCGCCCGGCACCGCACCCGCGAGCACCTCGGGCTGCCCGAGGGGGCGTACGTCGTGGGCGGCATCGGACGGCTCGCACCGGGCAAGCGCTTCGGTGACCTCATTGACGCGCTCGCCCAACTCCCCGACGACTACTGGCTGTTGCTCGTCGGCGGCGGCCCCGAGGAGCACGCCCTGCGGCGCGCCGCACGCGAGGCGGGCGTCGCCCGCCGGGTGCTGTTCACCGGCGAACGGCCCTGCGTACCGGACGGCACCCCCGGCCCCGACCTGCCGTCCCTCACCTCCGCCATGGACCTGCTCGCCTCCCCGTGCCCGGAGGAGGCCTTCGGTCTCGCGGTCGTGGAGGCACTGGCCGCCGGGCTGCCCGTCCGGTACGTCTCCTGCCCGGCGATCGAGGACCTGCCCCCGGAGGCCGCCGAGGGCGCCCGGCGCGTACCCGGCGGCTCGGACTCCTTCGCGCGCGCCCTCGCCGAGGCCCGCGCGGTGGGCCCACAGGACCGCACGCCCCCCGCCGCGGCCCACCACTACGACATCACCCGCAGCGCCGCCCAGCTCATGGACGTGTACGCGGCGACCATCCCCTCCATGACACCGTCCCCGTCACCCCAGGGAGTCCCCTCCTCATGACCGAGAACCCCCGCAGAGCCCCCCGCCTCACGCCCCGCACCCGCGCCCGCACCCGCGCCCGCGCCCTGCTCCCGTGGACCCTCCTGGCGGCCGGCGCCGTACTCGGCGGCCTCCTGGGCGGCGCGTACGGTACCTTCAAGCCGCCCACCTACACGGCCACGAGCTATGTCGTCGCCGTACCGACCGAGAAGTCCGACCCGGCGTCCGCGCTCGGTTTCGCGCAGGCCTACGGGCGGGTCGCCACCCAGGTCGCGGTGCTCGGGGACGCCCAGGTGCGATCGGGCGTGCCGCTGTCGACGCTGCGAAAGAGCGTGCAGACCGCGACCTCGCCGGACGCGCCCATGGTCGCCGTCTCGGCCACCTCCGCGCGCCGCGGCCTCGCCGCCGACATGGCCAACGCCGTGGCCGATTCCCTCACCCGGCACGCCAACGACACCAAGGGCTCCACCCACGTGGAGCTGCTCCAGTTCTCGCGCGCGGTCAAGCCTGCCGAGCCGTCGTCGGCCTCGCGCAAGGTGACCGGGCTGGTCGGCGCGAGCGCGGGCGGGCTGCTCGGCGGACTGGTGCTGCTGGTGCGGCCCCGGCGCAGTACGGAGGAACCGGCGCCCTCGGCCTCCGTACCGGGCCCGGCCGTCGCCGCCGACGTCCATGGACAGCTGTGACGGTCACGACCACGGGCGCCCTGAGCACCGAAGTCGTCAGCGACGAGGCTGCCTTCACCGAACTCGCTCAGGCCTGGAGCCGGTTGTACCGGCGGTGCGGCGCGGCGACCCCGTTCCAGAGCCACGCCTGGCTGCACTCGTGGTGGCTGTCGTACGGCGTCCCGGGCCGGCTGCGGATCGTCGTCGTCCGCGATCCGGAGGGTGAACTCCTGGCCGCCGCCCCGCTGATGCGGGTGAACCGCCCGCTGCCCGCCCTCGTGCCGCTCGGCGGCGCGATCTCCGACTACGGTGACCTTCTCCTCGACGACGACGCGGCCGACGAGGCCGCCACCGCCCTCGCCGAGGGCCTCTCCGACGCCGCCCGCACCGCCCTGATCGACTTCCGCGAGGTCCGGCCGGGCGGCGCGGCAGAACGCGTGTACGAGCGCTGGAGTGGCCCCCGCCGCCAGGTCAGGGACTCCCTGTGCCTGGAGCTGCCCGCTGTCTCGATGGACGGCCTGGTCTCCCGCCTCCCCTCGGCCAAGGCCCAGCGGGTCCGCGCCAAGCTGCGCAAGCTGACCGCGCTCGGCGTCGAACGACGCGTCGTCCGCCCCGACGAGGTCGACGCGGCCCTGGCCCGCCTGCTCGAACTGCACCAACTCCAGTGGCAGGGACGCAAGGTGACGTCGGAACACCTCCAGCCCCGGTTCCGCGAACACCTCGCCCGGTCGGTCGGACCGATGGTGCGCTCCGGGGACGCCGTGGTCACCGAGTTCCGCCTCGACGACAGCGTGGTCGCCGTCGATCTGACCCTGCTGTCGGGACGCCTCGCGGGCGGCTACCTGTACGGCGCCCATCCGGGCCTGCGGAAACGGAAGGCGGACGTCGCCGTGATACTGCTCGACGCCTGCGCGCAGCACACCGGGGCGGGCGGGCACAGCACGCTGAGCCTGCTGCGCGGTGACGAGCCGTACAAGCACCACTGGCGCCCCGAACCCGTGTTCAACCAGCGGCTGTTGCTGGCCCGGCGGCTGACGGCACCGCTGATGTCGGCGGTCGTGTGCGATGTCGCCGCCCGCAGCCGGGGCAAGGAACTCCTGCGCCGGCTGCGGGAACGCGACGGAAGCGGAAGCGGCAACGGTGGCGGAGGGGAACCCGGGAACGGTGGCGGCGGATCGTGAACGACCTGCCGCCACCGGGCGGTCACCGGTTGCGCGACCACCAGTCGAAGCGCAGGCACAGCTTCCCGCCCATCCAGTACTCCACCCAGTCGCCCAGATCCAGCGGCGAGCAGTTGGGCGGCGGCAGCGGCACCGGCGGGGTGACCGGGTCCGTGGGCTTCGTCGGCTGCGGGGTCGGTTCCGGCGTCGGGGTCGGCACGGTCGGCTCCGTGTCCTTACGGCCCGTCAGCATCTGGCGGTACACCGCGGACGCCTTCGGATTGCTGCCGCACTGCCAGACGCCGTGCGGGCAGTAGTCGGTCAGCGTGTTGTACAGCGGTTTGTGCTTGTCCATCCAGGCGAGCATGCGCCGCATGTACTCCGGATTGTCGCCGTTGCGGAAGAGTCCCCATTCCGGATAGGAAATGGGCTTTCCGTGCGCCTTGGCGAAGTCCACATGCGCCTGAAGTCCGTAGGGCTCGCTCACCTGCTCGTCGAATGACAGTCCCCGGGGCTGGTCGTACGAGTCCATTCCGATGATGTCGACCGTGTCGTCCCCCGGATAACACTGCGACCACGGAATGGCGTCACGGCCCCGGTTCGGATTGAAATCGAACCGGAATTTCTGGCCCGGCACCGCACGCATCGTGGTGACGATCCTCTTCCAGTATCTCTTCCAGGCCTCCGGGTCCGGCCCGCAGCGATGGGTGTACGTGATGCCGTTCATTTCCCAGCCGAGCACGATGACGGTGTCCGGGATCTTCAGCGCGACCAGCCGCTCGGCCAGGGCGCGGAAGTGGTGATCGTACAGACCGGCCGCGCCGCGCCTCAGATGCACCCGGACCTGACGGTCGGAGACGCCTTCCTCGTTGCGCTCCAGCATGGGCACGTTGAGGACGAACAGCCGTTCCTCGTCGGCCCGCCGCCAGTCCGCCCACACGTCGAGGAACCCGGGCAGCCCCTCGATGTTGCTCCACCGGTCACCCGGCAGGTAGGTGTGCCCGACCTTGAGATCGGCATTGCCGAGCCAGCGGCTGAGCTCGGCGATCCTGGCCGTGCCCCGGGCGCCGTCGTAGTCGACGTACGCACCGAAGGCGGGGAGCTCGGGGGCCTCCGGCGGCTCCGGCGGCTCCGGTTTGGGGGGCTCGGGGGCCACCGGGGGTTCGGGGGTCACGGGCGCGACCGGTGCCACGATCCCGGTGGGCGGTGTCGGCTGCGTGACCGTGTCCGGTGCCGGGACGGGAGGATCGGCCACCCCCGCGCCCACGGCATATCCCGGCCCCGATGCCAGGACGGCCGACGCGGCGACTGTCGCCGCCAGGAACGCCAGCCGTCCGGTGCGGGCCCGTCGCTTCTGTGGGGCCATGCCTGCTCCTTCCTCCACGCTCGTACTCCCTGTTCTCGCACTGCGTTCTCACACCGCGTGTTTTCGCACTGCCTGTTCTCGTTCTGCTCTTCCACCTACTGACACTCAGTCATATGAGTATGAATTCCGCCACCGCACCTAGGACTTTCGAGTGTTCAGCTCGCCCGCACGAGTGAACCGACCGAAGGAAACCCGAAAACACATGTCCGTATCGCTGCTCGACACCCGCGTCCCCGCCGTCCTCGTGCGAACCGACCGGAATCCCTTTCACCACGGAACACTGGGCGCCGTACGCTCACTCGGCCGGGCCGGCGTCGACGTACACCTGGTCGCCGACGTCGGCGGAAGTCCCGTACGCAGATCCCGCTTTGTACGCCGCCTGCATCCGCCGCCGCCACCCGGCGCCGCCCCCGCCGACATCGCCCACGCGCTGCTGCGGGTGGCCGCCCAGATCGCGCGGCCCGCCGTGCTGATCCCGCTCGACGACGCGAGCGCCGTCGCGGTGGGCCGGGCACAGACCGAGCTTGCGCCCGCCTATCTGCTGCCGCTGCAGCCCGGCGCGTTGCCCGAACGGGTTGCCGACAAGGCCGAACTGGCCGCCGTGTGCGCGGCCGTGGGCGTGCCGCACCCGCTGACACTGGTCCCGGACAGCGCGTCCGAGGCCGCCGCCGTGGCCTGGCGGCTCGGGCTGCCGGCCGTGGCGAAGTGGAGCCGGCCCTGGCTGCTCCCGGCCGACAGCGACCTGCGCAGCACGGTCGTCGTGCGCTCGGCACGCCAGGCACGGGAGCTGTACCTGCGCACGGAGGAGGCGGGCAGCCGGCTGCTGCTCCAGGCGTTCCTGCCGCCGGGACCCGACCTCGACTGGTTCTGCCACGGGTACGCCGACCGCACCGGGACCGTGCGCGGCGGCGGCCCCGGCCGCAAGCTGCACGCCTGGCCACGCGGCGCCGGACTGACCTCGGTGGGCCGCTGGACACCGAACGCACCGGTGCGGGCGCTCACCGAACGCGTCGTCGGCGAGCTCGGCTACCGGGGCATCTTCGACCTCGACTTCCGCCTCTGCGCCACCACCGGTGGCTACCACCTGCTCGACTTCAACCCGCGCCCCGGCGCCCAGTTCCGGCTCTTCACCGACACGGCCGGACTGGACGTCGTACGCGCCCAGCACCTCGACCTGACCCACCATCCGCTGCCCGAGGGGGCACCCCGGCCCGGGCGGACGTTCGTGGTCGAGAACTACGCGCCGCTCAGCACGCTGCGCCCGGCGCCGGCCGGCCGCGAACTGGCCTGGCACGCGCCGGACGACCTCGCGCCCGGCCGGGCGATGTGGGCCCTGTGGGCCCGGCACGCCGCCCGCCGCCTGCCGGGCCGGCTGCGCCGGCTGTGCGAGCGGACCGGACCGGACGACATGCGGCCACAAGTCGTCCGGCAGGCGGCGCCTGGCGCGCCCCTGCCGTTGACCGAGGGTTCCGCGGCCGACGGCTCCCTGAGCGACGGCTCCCTGACCGACGGCCCTCTGAGCGACAACGAGAAAGCGAGCAGTTGCTGATGTACGACCTGCTGGTGGTGGGCGCGGGCCCCTACGGCCTGTCCATCGCCTCTCACGCCGCGCGCGCCGGGCTCCGCCTGCGCGTCCACGGCCGGCCCATGGCGTCCTGGCGCGACCACATGCCCCAGGGCATGTACCTCAAGTCCGAGCCATGGGCGTCGAACCTGTCCGACCCCGACGGCCGCTGGCGCCTGGACACGTACTGCGCCGGTCAGGGCGTCGAGGCACGGCACGGGGAGCCGATCCCCCTGGAGATGTTCGCCGCGTACGGCCAGTGGTTCGCCCGCAACGCCGTGCCCGAGGTCGACGAACGGACGGTGACCCGGGTGGCGCCCGTGACCGGGGGCTTCGAGGCGGTCACGGAGGACGGCGAGACGGTACGCGCCCGCACGGTCGCCCTGGCCGTCGGCGTGCTCCCATTCGTCGAGATCCCCGCCGCGCTGCGCGGCCTCGGCCCCGACCTGGTCTCGCACAGTTGCCACCACAGCGACCTCGACCGCTTCCGCGGCCGGGACGTCACAGTGATCGGCGGTGGCCAGGCCGCCCTGGAAACGGCGGCCCTGCTCGCGGAACAAGGCACCCGGGTACGTGTGTTGGCCCGCGCGGAGCAGCTGAACTGGAACGACGTACCGCCGCCGTGGGAGCGCCCCTGGTGGCATGCGGCCCGCGCCCCGCACAGCGGCCTGGGCTGCGGCTGGCGCAACTGGTTCTACGCCGAACGCCCCGGCCTCTTCTCCCGCCTCCCCGAACCGACCCGGGCCCGGATCGCCGCGACGGCCCTGGGCCCGGCGGGCGCCTGGTGGGTACGCGACCGGATGGAACCCGCGGTGGAGGTGCTTGTAGGTCAGGAGGTGGCGGAGGCACGGGAGTTGGGGGGCGGCGGCGGTGGCGGTGGCGGTGGCGTACGACTGGACACGGTGACCCGGTCCGGTGAGCGACGGTCCCTGGAGACCGAACACGTCATCGCGGCAACGGGGTTCAGGGCGACGTGCGACCGCCTGAGCCTGCTGGACCCGCAACTCGGCGGCAGCCTGCGCACGTTGGCGGACGACTCACCGGCGGTCGGGCGGTGCTTCGAGTCCTCGTACCCCGGCCTGTTCCTGGCGGGCCTGGTGACTGCGTCAGGCTTCGGCCCGGCGATGCGCTTCGTGCACGGCGCGACGTTCACCGCGGGGACCCTCGTACGAGGGGTACGGCGCCGGCTGCGGGCGGGGGCCCGGGGCGGCGGAACGGGGGTGCCCGGGCCGGGGCGGCGGGAGGCACGCTCCGCTGGACATGCGGCTGGTTCGCTGCGGGCCGGTGGGGGCTGATCGCGCAGTTCCCCGGGCCCCCGGCGAGCCCCGCACCCCTTACGGGGGTACGGGGCTCGTCCGGTGCCTGGGCTTTAGGCGTGGCTCACTCGTGGGCGCCGGTCCGGCCGCGCCGACCCCGTCGGTACACGACGATGCCACCGGCGATCAGCGCGACGCTGACGGCCGAGGCCGCGAACAGTTCCTCACGGCTGCCGGTCGGCGGCAGATGAGGCGGCGTCGTCGGCGGTGCGGTGGGCGGCTTCGCCGTCGGCGGGCCTGTGGGGGGCTTCGCCGGAGGCGTCGTCGGAGGCTTCGCCGTCGGCGGACCCGTCGGAGGCT
>NZ_JAVFVX010000095.1:28942-30128 GCF_033441795.1 Streptomyces sp. ADMS
GCCGTCGGCGGACCCGTCGGAGGCTTCGCCGGAGGCGTCGTCGGAGGCTTCGCCGGAGGCGTCGTCGGAGGCTTCGCCGGAGGCGTCGTCGGCGGCGTCGTCGGCGGCGTCGTCGGCGGCGTGTCGCCGTAGCCACCCGACGTGTCCGACTCGCCGTGTCCGTTGCCATAGCCGGGGGCGTCGTGCGGTGCGCCCTGCGCTCCGTGTGAACCCGTGCCGTTGGCACAGGAGTTGCCGCATGGGTCCGCCGGAGCTTGTGCCTGCGCATGCGCCGCGCCGACCGGCACGGCGCCGCCCGCGTCCGCGTCTGCGAGGGCGGAAATGCCGTACAGGGACAGGAGGCTCGTCGCGGCGGCCGCCACGACCATCCCCCTGCTCAGACTCTGTCGCATTCTGATTATCTTCCTGCTGGGAGAGGTGAGAAAAAGCCGGCCTTGGCACCGAAAGGCTCTCCAAGACCGGCCCAGACACCGCCGAACGGCTGGTGCGACGACGTCAGTCGTTGACGCAGATGTTGCCGAACGCCGGGTTCAGCAGCGCGATGACGTTGATCGAGTTGCCGCACACGTTGATCGGAACGTGGACGGGAACCTGGACCACGTTGCCGGAGAGCACACCCGGGGAGTGGGCGGCGAAGCCCTTGGCCTCGGCGTCCGCGAAGGCCGGGGCGGCCATTCCGAGCGACATGATCGCGCCGGCGATGACAGCAACGCTCTTCTTCATGAAGTTTCCCTTCTCTGCGGTCATGCCCTTATGTCGACCGAAGGCCGAGCGAGCACAGCATGGACGGCTCGCACCATGACCGGCAGTTGTAAAACGAGGGATAGACAGCCGAAGAAACTACGGAACGTGGTCCCCCGGGTAATTCACTCGAACGCCCTGAAGCAGCAGAAAACACGATCCACACGAAAGGCTTAAGAAAATCGGGGACATGGAAAAACTCGGACAGCCCCCACACGCGGTGCGAGGGCTGGCCGAGCTGCTTCTACGGGCGGCCGGAAGACTGTTGACGACCAGTCAGCGGCGGCGAAGGATCAGCTGTTGCCGATGCCGTTCCCGGACAGGACCGGAATGTCGCTGAGGATGTGGGACAGCGGCTCGTCACCCTTGGCCTGCGTCGAGTTCTCGGCGCACTGCTGGTTCTGCGGGGCCGACAGGATCGGGATGTCCTGGACGGCGATCGGCA
>NZ_JAVFVX010000096.1:0-29306 GCF_033441795.1 Streptomyces sp. ADMS
GCGGCGATGCGGCGATGCGGCGATGACCTGAGGATTCCGGCGCCTCGATCCGCTGGACCACATGGCGGACACATGGCGGGACACCACCCGGATGGCGCGGGCCTCACAAAACGGCGGCCGGAACCCCACTCTGGTCGGCCGATCGGCCAACGCCGACGACTCGGACAGTGTCTGCCACCAGTGGGCCGTCTCCGAGGAACTCACCGGCGTCACCCTCCCCGAGCGGCTGCCCGCGACCGTCACGTTGGCACCGCCAACCGCCCGCCCGTTACCCGGACGTAGGGATTCCCCTAGTTGACGTGATCCCTTCAATTCCGCCACGGTGTGCCCACGGAGACACCACCCCCCACGCGTCCCCGTACAACTCGTGCACATCGAACAAGAGGGGAACCACCCCGTGTCCGCAACGCACTCCCCCACAGGCATGTCCACCACCGGGCGCCGCAGACCCGGCACCCGCGCCGCTCTCGCCGCCATCGCCTCCGTTCTCGCGCTCGGTGGCGCCGTCGTCTCCCCCGCATCCGCGGCCACCCCGGCCGTCGGTGTGATCCAGGGCACCGACGCCGAAGGCGCCATCAAGGACAGTTACATCGTCACCCTCAAGGACAGCGCCGGTTTCCGGGCCGACTCCAGCAAGGGAAGGGCGCTCGCCACCCGGTACGGCGCCGAGGTCGAGCAGACCTACACGGCCGCCCTCAACGGATACGCGACCGAGATGACCGAGGCCGAGGCCAAGCGGCTCGCCGCCGACCCGGCCGTCGCCACGGTCACCCAGAACAAGACCTTCCACATCAACGACACCCAGTCCAGCCCCACTTGGGGTCTCGACCGCATCGACCAGGCCGATCTGCCGCTCGACTCCGCCTACACCTACCCGTCCAGCGCGGGCAGCGGCGTGACCGCCTACATCATCGACACCGGCGTACGGATCACGCACACCGACTTCGGCGGACGCGCCTCCTACGGCTACGACGCCGTCGACGACGACACCACCGCCGGCGACGGGAACGGGCACGGCACGCACGTCGCCGGCACGGTCGCGGGCACCACCTACGGTGTCGCCAAGGCCGCGGACATCGTCGCCGTGCGCGTGCTCGACGACGACGGGAACGGTACGACCGCCGGTGTGGTCGCGGGCATCGACTGGGTGACCGAGAACGCCCAGTTCCCGGCCGTCGCCAACATGTCGCTCGGCGGCGGCGCGGACGCCACCCTCGACGCTGCCGTCGCCAACTCCATCGCGGCAGGCGTCACTTACGCAGTCGCGGCGGGCAACGACAATGCCAACGCGTCGAGTTACTCGCCGGCCCGCGTGGCGTCCGCGATCACCGTGGGGTCCAGCACCAGCGCCGACGCCCGCTCCTCCTTCTCCAACTACGGCGCCGCACTGGACATCTTCGCGCCGGGGTCGAGCATCACCTCGACGTACCACACGTCGAACACCGCCACCACCTCACTCTCCGGAACGTCGATGGCGTCTCCGCACGTCGCCGGCGCGGCCGCGGTCTACCTCGGTGAGAACCCGAACGCCACGCCCTCCGCGGTCGCCACGGCGCTGACCTCGGCGGCCTCCGCGTCCACCCTCACCAGCGTCGGCACCGGCAGCCCCAACCTGCTCCTCCAGGTCACCCCCAGCGGCGACGGTGACGACGGTGGGGACGACGGCGGCGACACCGGCACCGCCTTCGAGTCGACCACCGACGTCTCCATCCCGGACGCCGGATCGGCCGTCTACTCGCCGATCACCGTCAGCGGCATCACCGGCAGCGCGCCCAGCGACCTGTCCGTGTACGTCAACATCGTGCACACCTACCGCGGTGACCTCGTGATCGACCTGGTCGCACCGGACGGCTCCACCTACCGGCTGAAGAACAGCAGTTCCTCGGACTCCACCGACAACGTCGACGCCACCTACACCGTCGACGCGTCCAGCGAGACCACCGTCAACGGGACCTGGCAGCTGAAGGTCCAGGACGTCTACAGCGCCGACACCGGCTACATCAACAGCTGGAAGCTCACCTTCTGACCACATCGGCTTCCGCTCCAACCGCATGACAGAAGCCGTGCGCCCCGGGGACACCACTCACCCGGGGCGCACGGCCGCGATCACTACCAGGCGTGTTACCTGCCGGCGACCGCCGTACGGACCTCACCGAGGAGGTCGTACATCGTCTGGCCGGGGCAGTCGGTCGCCAGCCAGTCACGGTGGCCGCTGATCGCGTCGACGTCCTTCGTCACCCCGTTGACGGGGTTCACATAGGTCGTCTTCGCCCACGGGTCCAGGCCTTTGAAGCGGGCGATCACCTTGATCAGGCGGATCAGCGAGGCCTTGGCCGCGTCCGTCGGCGGCTGGTCGACCAGGTCGCCGAGGAGAGCGATGCCGAGGTTGCCGGAGTTGAAGCCGCCGGTGTGGAAGGCGGTGACGAGATTGCCGTCCCCGTCGAAGGCCGGGACGAGGTCGTCACCGGAGTAGCGGCCCTCGTAGACGTCGCCCGCCTCGTCGATGAGGAAGTGGTAGCCGATGTCGCCCCAGTCGAGGGTGACCGCGTGGTACTCGTAGATGCCGCGCACGGTCGACGCCGGGTCGGGGTCGGCGTTCGGCGTGTCCGTGTGATGCACGGTGACCGTCTGGAACGGGTAGTACACCTCGGGCGAGTTGACCTTCCCGTCCTTGTACCGCTTCGACTCGTCGGCGCCCCACGCCGGCCGCGACAGGTACTGCACCCCGCGCACCCGGGTCGGCTCGGTCGGCACCCGGAAGGTCTTGCCGGCCCCGCCGGTCGTGTCGATCGCCAGCGAACGCGCCCCGCTCACGCTCACCCCGTCCGGCAGCTTCAGCTCGTACGCGGTGGCGTCCCCCGCCGCCACCAGCGCCGTGCCACCGTTCGCGACGGTCGCGCAACCGCCGTTCAGCTCCTGCCACTTGCCGGACGCGGAGCCACCGTCCGTGAACCTGATCCCGGCACCGTCCGCCGTACCGCTCCAGCGCACACCGACGTACGAGATGGCGAACCCGGTGGAGGCCTCCGCGGTGCCGTTGGCGGCCTCGGTACGGGTGGCCGGGAACTTCTGCGCCTCGGTACCCGCGGCGCCGGACGTGCCGGACGCGCTGTCCGTCGTACCGGAGTCGGAGTCCCCGCCGCTGCCGGCCGCGAAGACCACCGGGGTCAGCGCACCACCGACGGCGACGGCACCGGCGGCGCCGAGCATGCCGCGCCGGGTGAGAGGGATTTTCCTGCGGTGGGAGGGGGGAGGTACGGACACGGAGATGCCTTCCGAAACTGGGGGAGTTGGCAACTCAAGGGGGACCCACGCCGCGCATTCATGCGACTCGTAGCTCGTATCTCGTGATGAGACCTGCGACGGCGAGTGCTTGAAGTTGAGAAGACCCTACGCGTCCCGTCCGCCCCGCCCGCACCAACCCGGGCCAAGGAACAGTGAATTCCCTGTGAGCGTCGGACAAATGGAGCTACCTCCGGGTAACTCTCCGTACGCGCTGTTACAGCACGCTGGCGCCCGGTACCGGCCCTGCCGCCACCCGTACGGCACGACAGGTGCCGGACGCTGCCAGCCCCTCCGCCACCTGCTGCGCGGCCACCGCGTCCCGGGCGAGGAACGCCGTCGTCGGACCGGAACCCGAGACCAGAGCCGTCAGCGCACCGGCCGCGCGGCCCGCGGCGAGGGTGCCGGCGAGGGCCGGGAAGAGGGAAAGGGCGGCGGGCTGGAGGTCGTTGGAGACGGTGGCGGCGAGCGCGTCCGGGTCGCCCTGGGCGAGCGCGTCGAGGAGTTCCGGCGAGGCGACGGGCACAGGAACGTCACTGTCCGCGACCAGCCGGTCGAACTCCCGGAACACGGCGGGCGTCGACAGCCCGCGCTCCGCCATCGCGAACACCCAGTGGAAGGTGCCCCCGGTCTCCAGCACGGTCAGTTTCTCCCCGCGCCCGATCCCGAGAGCGGCCCCGCCCACCAGACCGAACGGCACATCGCTGCCCAACTCGGCGCAGATGTCGAGGAGTTCGACACGTGAGGCCCCGGTCCCCCACAACGCGTCGCAGGCAAGCAGCGCACCGGCTCCGTCGGCACTGCCGCCCGCCATCCCGCCGGCGACGGGGATGTCCTTGGCGATGTGGATGTGCACGGAGGGCGTACGGCCGTACCGCTCGGCGAGCGCGACGGCGGCACGGGCGGCGAGATTCGTACCGTCGAGGGGGACTTGAGCGGCGTCGGGCCCCTCACAGGTGATCCGCAGCCCATCGGCCGGAGTCACGGTGACCTCGTCGAACAGGCCGACGGCGAGGAAGACGTTGGCGAGGTCGTGGAAGCCGTCGGGGCGCGCGGCACCCACCGCGAGCTGGACGTTGACCTTGGCGGGGACGCGAACCGTCACGCTCACAGCTGCCCGGACTCCTCGTGATCGGTCTGGTCGTCATCTTGCTGCGGCTGGACCTTGTTCTCCGCGATGCGGACGAACTCCTCGACGCTCAGGGACTCGCCGCGGGCCTGCGGGGAGACACCGGCGGCGACGAGGGCGGTCTCGGCGGCGGCGGCCGACCCGGCCCACCCGGCGAGCGCGGCGCGCAGGGTCTTGCGCCGCTGGGCGAAGGCAGCGTCGACGACCGCGAAGACCTCGCGCCGCGCGGCGGTCGTCTTCAGCGGCTCGGCACGCCGGACGAGCGAGACGAGCCCACTGTCGACGTTGGGCGCCGGCCAGAAGACGTTACGGCCGATGGAACCGGCCCGCTTGACCTCCGCATACCAGTTGGCCTTCACGGACGGGACGCCGTACACCTTCGACCCCGGCGGCGCGGCGAGCCGGTCGGCGACCTCCGCCTGCACCATCACGAGCGTCCGCTCGATGCTCGGGAACGTCTCCAGCATGTGCAGCAGCACGGGCACGGCGACGTTGTACGGCAGATTCGCGACCAGTGCGGTGGGCGGGGGCCCCGGCAGTTCGGTGACGCGCATCGCGTCGGAGTGCACCAGCGAGAACCGGTCAGCGCGGGCGGGCATCCGGGCGGCGACGGTGGCGGGCAGCGCGCCCGCGAGCACGTCGTCGATCTCGACGGCCACGACCCGGTCTGCGGCCTCCAGCAGCGCGAGGGTGAGGGACCCGAGCCCCGGCCCGACCTCGACGACCACGTCGTCGGGCCGCACACCGGCGGTGCGCACGATACGGCGGACGGTGTTGGCGTCGATCACGAAGTTCTGCCCGCGCTGCTTGGTGGGCCTGACGCCGAGGACGTCGGCCAGCTCACGGATGTCGGCGGCGCCGAACAGGGCGTCGGGGGAGGCGTCGGGGACGGGGCTGGTACTCACGGGTCCAGGGTACGGGGGGTGGGGGGGTGGGGGTGCGCAGGTGGGCTGGGGGGTGGGGGACGGTGTGAGCTCGGGGCCGATGTCAGTGGGTGCGCCTAGAGTTCTTGGCGTGGGCATGCCCGGGGCTGGCCCCGATCCTGTCCGCTAATTATGAGCAGGCGTATTTATGTTGTGTTTATAGTGATCGCCGCGCTCGGCGGACCCTGACCAGTCCGCCATCGCGCGCATCTATCGGCGACCGGGGGGACACCGTCGCCACGGGGAGGGGACTTCGTCGTGCCGCGATTCCGGCTGTTCACGCATGCCTGTCCGATCTGCGCCTGGCACTTCTGACCGTCAGACCTGAGTTCTTGTTTCACCGGAAGCGGGCTTCGCGGCGAAGAGGGCCGCTGCTCGCGCGTGCTGTGCCCCTTGTTGTTTCGGTCGCGGTGCTGGCCGGTGTGGCCACGCGGCCGGACCTGGTCGTTACCGACCAGCAGCCCGGTATGAGACTGGCGCCTGACAGTTACGACGGTTTCGACAGTGTCGCCGCACAGCAGGTGCGGCAGGACCAGTGCCTGATGGCGGGGGTACTGCGGCTGGGTGGGGCGGGCATGTTCGCCACCGCGCAGGACGCCCTCAACCAGACCCCGGACAAACTGCACACAGCAGCGAACCGGGAGCGCTGGAACGATACTCCGCTGGCCAAGGCGTTCACGCAGGACAAGGACGCGGCTGGTAAGGAAGGCAGCGCGCTCCACGCACGCCTGGGCGAGTGGCAGAAGCCGCTGTCGGGTCTGTCGTACCCGGGCGGGTTCAAAAGCGTCGCGGACTTCCGGGATCCGCCGGGAGCTTCCGGGCAGTGACGAGGAGGCGTTCTTCGATCAGGTCGGTCTCGGGCCCTGGATCGGGGACCGGATGTGGCTCGACGAGGAAGGCTCTACGAGGACCCGACGACGAAGGCCGACGCGGCCACGACCAAGGCCGTCAAGGATCTCGGTACCCCGCTGTACGCCAAGGATCCCGATCCGACGGGGCTCTCCCAGGAGCAGTGGGAGCAGGCCTACGCCGAGCATCAGGCCTGGGAGAGCCTGGTGGACAGGGGCCTGGAGCCGACGGGGGCGGACAACGCCCGGCTCTTCCTGACCTCGGGCGGGTTCGCACGTACCGCTGCCGAGCCCGGGAGCGTCGAATACCGGCTGGCTGTCGAGGACTTGAAGACCCGGTTCGCGGCGTGTGCGTGGCGAGGGCCGGTCGACCCGAGCAAGGTGCTCGGCAAGCAGGTCGCCGCCGCGTCGGCGGAGTGGCAGCAGGAGATCGCCGGGCAGGCCGCTCAGCGCAACCAGATCCTGAACGCCAACCGTGACGCGACCAAGGCCCTCGCGGCCGGCTCGAAGGCGCTCGGCGAGATGCTGGGCCAGTCCTGGATCGCCGACCACCTCACCCGCTGGCAGGACTACTGGTCGGCCGGCGGAGCGGGCTGGATCGGCGACAGTCCGATGGCGGTGCACCTGCACGCCGCGTCCGGCAAGTGCCTGGAGGTCGGGGCGAGCGCTACGGCCAGCGGTACGCCGGTGCAGATCTACACCTGCAACGGAACCGCCGGGCAGAAGTGGGAGATCCGCGGCGACGCGATCGTCAACGTGGCGTCGGGCAAGTGCCTGGACGTTAACAACGCCGGCACCGCGAACGGCACCGGCGTGCAGATCTGGCCCTGCAACCAGACGGGCGCCCAGCAATGGGAGTACGACACCCACGGAACTACGCGGCTGTTCAACAAGGGCACCAGCAAGTGCCTTGACCTGCACACCTACGACAACGGGCGCGACGCCTGGATGTGGGACTGCAACGGCACGGACCCGCAGAAGTTCGACATCACCCCGTCCGGTCACAACGGGACCGACGACCTGGACTATCCGACGTCGGCTCAGTTCACCAAGGCCAAGGCGGGCATTGCTGCCGCCCAGGCCGAGGCGAAGAAGCAGCTCGATGTGATCAAGGCGCAGGCGGCCGCGGCGAAGAAGGCCGCCACCTCCTCGGACACAGCAGAGCAGGCCGCGTACACGGTCGCCGACAAGGCGGGTGCGCCGAGGGGCCGGGGGTTGCTGGTCGGTCAGCAGAAGTCGCAGGTCACGAAGGCGTCATCGGCAGCTCTGGACGCGCTGGTGCAGGCAGGCGAAGACCGCGTATGCCGCGACACGAGCCGCTGCCGGTGACAGCAGGACCATCGCCGCTCGCGCCCTGACCCAGGCTGCCGCGTCGAAGGCCGCGTTCCGTACGGCCGCGGCGAACCAGGCGAGGGCACAGGCGAAGGCCGCCGCCGATGCCGCCGTACAGGCGAACGACGCGAAAACGGCACAGGATCTGGCCAAGTCCAAGCTGGTGGAGACACAGAAGGCGGAGGCGGACGCGAAGGCTGCGGCTGCCACGGCCAAGGCCCGGCGGTTGGATGCAGAGAAGGAAGAGCTGACAGCGAAGGCGGAGAAGACGACCGCCGCTGGCAAGCAGGCCGAGGCTGCCCAGCACAAGACGAAAGCCCAGGCCGAGGCAGTTAAGGCGACCGAGGCCAAGGAAAAAGCCGAATCCGCCGAAGCCACGGCGGTCGGGAAGAAGAACGCCGCGATCACGGCCCGCGACAACGCCATGGCCAAGAGGGACGACGCGTGGGAGGTCGAGCAGAGGGCCGACGCCGCGCGGGCGAAGTCGGACGCGAAGGCCGCGTACGCCGAATCGCTGGACGCGGGCGAGGAGGCGGACGCCGCCCGCACCGCAGCCGACCAGGCCAACACGTACGCGACCGACGCCGAGACCGCCGCCACGAGGGCGCGTTCCGAGGCCGACGCCGCCACCCAGGCGGCAGCCGCAGCTGATGCGGCGGCCACCCGCGCCGAGGCCGCTGCCAAGCGGGCCCGTTCCGCCTCCGACGCGGCGAACGCCGCGAAACTGAAGGCGGACGCGGCGGTCAAGACGGCGACCAGCGCGGCAGCGGACGCCATCCAGGCGTCCAAGGCCGCCGCTTCCTCGGCCCGCACCGCGGTCCAACTGGCCGACCAGGCCGGGAAACACGCCGCTGACGCGAAGAAGCAGGCGGACGCGGCCAGGGCCGAGGCTGCCAAGGCGGTTGCGGGAGCGGCAGAGGCCGCCGGTCACGCGTACACCACCGCGCAGGCGGCCGACGATGCCCGCAACGCGGCGCAGCAGGTCGCGGCGCCGGCGAACGACGCGATCCAGCTCGGCTCGCCGTACGTCACCACGGACTCCGCTGCGGGGCTCGCGGTCCTGACCGGCCAGTCGTCGAAGACGATCGCTGCGCAGCAGGTGGCGGTCGCCGAGGCGCATGCGGCCAACGCCCAGAAGGCCGCCGCGCAGGCACAGAGCGTCGCAAACGCGGCCACGGGGGATGCCAAGGCCGCGTTGGTGCTGGCGTCGGAGGCCGCAGGATTCGCGGCCAATGCCCGCAAGTCCGCCAAGGACGCGCTCGGTTACGCCGCCGAGGCGGCCACGTGCGCGGCCGACGCGCAGAAGTCACTGGCCCGCACCATCGAGTACGACCGTCAGGCCACCGAGGACGCGGCAGCGGCCGACAAGGCAGCAGGGCGCGCGGAAGGCTACGCCAAGGACGCCCGCGACTCCGCCGACCAGGCAGCTCTCGACGCGTCAGCCGCCCGCTCGGCAGCGTCCGAGGCAGAGCAGGCCGCGAAGGACGCCCGCGCGGCAGCCGACCGCGCCGACACCGCAGCCACCAAGGCCGAAGAGGCGGCGAAGGACGCCGACAAGTACGCCAGGGAGGCGCAGGAAGCAGCCGACAGAGCCGAGAAAGGCGCAAAGGCGCAAAGGCGCAACAGATCGAAACCGGGACCGTCGTCGATCAGGACGGTGCCATTGGCAACATGTTCTACGTCGTCGACCGTCTTCAGTCGATCGGCGAACCGGAGGTTGTAGAGAAAACGGACGGCTGCGACGGCTGGATCGACAAGCTCTTCTACAAGGGCGACTGCACGATCACCACGAAGATCCAGTTCAAGGCGATCCTCGACCTCTACATGTGCACCACGCAGGACCTGAACCCCTCGCAGTACACGTGCCCGTCCAACGAGACGGTCTATCTGGGCCAGCATCCGACGAAGGAGCTGTCCCAGAAGGTCACGCACACGATCACGATCGGCGAGTACCAGGCGAACATCGACCCGGGACATCATCTTCGGGAGCTGGATCAAGTGCGCCCAGAAGTTCAACCCCGGTGGTGAAAGCGGAAGTTGGGGCGGATGTGCCTGGGCAGCCGTGGATGTCGTGGCCCTGTTCGCAGGCAAGATCCTCAGGCCTATCGCGGACGCTGTCAGGGCAGTGGACGCCGCCGCGAGGACCGGCATCGGCTTCGCGGACGCCTACCAGGCCCTGCGTGCCCTCGGTCTGGCCGACGACGTCGTCTTCCAGATCGGGACCAAAGGGCTGGACGGGCTCGTCAAGACCTGTACCAAGGTCGGTGCGCTCGCCACCTCACGGGCGGCCAAGGCCGCCGGTGGATGTCCCAGGGGGCTGATCGCCTACAACAGCGAGGAGATGAGCCACCTCGCTTACAAGTACAGGACGGAGAACGGATACTACGGGGCGGATCACAACGTCGCCGTCGCGAGGGTACCGGGATGGAACGACCCCAAGACCGGTGACTTCGTGATCGCCAACAGCGGATTCTCCGGCCACTCGGAGACAGCGATCCTGGACAAACTGAAAGCAAACGGATTCGACCCCAAGCAGATCACCGCTCTGTACACGGAGCGGCAGCCCTGCCCGGACTGCGCCTCGGTCTTGACCGGTTCTCTGAAAGAGGGCACACCGGTCACCTGGTCGGTCCCCTACCACCCTTCCTTCGCGAAGGAAGCGAAGGAGCTACTCGCCCGTTACGTCAGCCATGCTGGAGGCGGACGTGCGGCACGCTCCGCAACAACCGATCAGCCGTACGAGGAACGAGAGGCCGATGACTGAACCGGAATTCGACCTGCACCTGAAAGCACCGCTGGAGGTCATCGCGGAGCGCCAGGCGCTGGCCGAGCGGGTGTGCCAAGAACTGCACCGTGCCGGTCTTCCTGTGTACCGGGGTGACCTCAGCGGCGGTCCGCACAGCCAGCCTGGCGTGGACGTGCACGTGACGCC
The DNA here is from genome assembly GCF_033441795.1 of Streptomyces sp. ADMS. Lineage (NCBI taxonomy): Bacteria > Bacillati > Actinomycetota > Actinomycetes > Kitasatosporales > Streptomycetaceae > Streptomyces > Streptomyces sp. ADMS. The sequence goes on from NZ_JAVFVX010000096.1 coordinate 10,447, forward strand.
CTTCACCGACGGCGGGGTGTACGTGGACTGGGGCACGGACGCCGGGCTGAGGGATCCCGCTCTCGATCTCTTCGCGCAGGGAATTGACTACTCGAACCCGCCTCCGATCCTCCGCCACTACAACACGGTGCTCAATCATATGCAGGCTGCTCTTATGGGGATTCTCGTCTCGGCAGGGTTCGAGGTCGCAGAACCAGACAAACACGGGCACGGAAGTATGGTCCAAGTGAAGGACTTCCGGCTCTGATCCACCCACTTGGCAGGCCCCGCCGAAGCCAGGCCCCACCGACTTCGGCGGGGCCTGCCGCACTCGCGCGGACGACCTCCATCCGCATAGGAGCGACGTGAGCCACAGCATGTACGTGTGGCGGTCGCCGACGGAGAGGACCCCGTCGCTCTGGGCGGATTGCCAGCCGCCGGTCTCCCCGAGCGCTTCGAGCTGGCCAACGGGGAGCCGGTGTCGTGATCAAGAGAGGGCTTCAGGCATGACCGAATTCATCCGTACTGGGTGGCTGTTCCGAGTGGTCGGGTTCAACCCGTCCCACCGGCAGCTCTTCCTGCAGAGCGAAGCGACGCTGATCGACGGGACCTCGACCCACATCGATGTGCATATCGGCCACGTGAGGCTGATGCTCCTGCAGCCCTACTTCCGCAACGGCCTGCACATCCGGCGCACCAGTCCGGAGGAGTTCGCGGTGCTGGCGGAGCGGCACGGGCTGGAGCCCGACGAAGCGATCTACACCTGGATGCTGGACCCTGACGGCGACAGCTTCGTCGTCAGCAGCCCTCCGGACTGGCGCGAGGCGGAGTACGCGCTGATGGGCGGCCGGCAGTCGCTGTCCGACGGGCCCTGGCCGCAGGACTTCCCGATGGATTCGGGGAACCTCTTCTGACGCCTCACCTTGTCACTTACGGTCCGGCATCGAACGCGACTCGAACTCGAAGCAGACAGTTCCGCTGATCAGCCCGCCTGCTGGCAGACGCCGGCCTGCCCGCCTTCCTCTCCGGGGAGACCGCGACAGCGGACCAATCGGGCGCCGTGGTCTACGTCGACCCCGACGCCGAGACGACCTTGGCGCCCTCACTCACTCTGTCCGTCAGGCCGCGCGGGTACGCAGGCGGCGCAGCATGCGAGCGTCCTCGAAGCCGACCGAGTGGGCGGCGGCGTCGATCGTGGCGCCGTGGCTGATGAGGTGCTCGGCGCGTTCCAGGCGCAGGGTCTGCTGGTAGCGCAGCGGGGTGAGACCGGTAGCGCGGCTGAAGAGCCGGGTGAGGGTGCGTTCGCTGACGCCGACGGCCGAGGCCAGGTGGGGCAGCGGCAGTGGTTGGTCGAAGCGGGTGTCGATGAGGTCCTGGGCGCGGTGCACGGTGTCGTCGAGGTGGGACCGGTGCCGGAACATCGCGCTGGTCTGCGGCTCGTGGCCGTTGCGGCGGGCGTAGACGACCATGTTCCGGGCGGCCTGGGCGGCTACGGCGGGACCGTGGCGGCCGGCGACGAGGTGGAGGGCCAGGTCGATGCCGCTGGCGATACCGGCGGAGGTGATCACCCGGTCGTCGGCGGTGAACAGGACGTCGCGGACGACGACCGCCCCGGGGTGGCGCAGGGCCAGTTCGTCCTGCACGTCGTGATGGGTGGTGCAGCGGCGGCCCTTGAGCAGGCCGGCCCGCCCGAGTGCCTCCGCTCCGGCGCAGACGCTGGCCACCGTTCCGCCCTTGGTGTGATGGTCTCGCAGGACTTGGAGGGAGGCGTCGGCGATGGCCGGCGAGTCGGCCAGGGTGACGGTCCGCCAGCCTGGGACGACGATCAGATCCTCCGGCCTGAGTTCGGGCCAGTCCAGCCCTGCCGTCACGGGCAGGCCCTGGGCTGTGGGGACCTGCGGCTGCTCAGCGACGTAGGTGAGGGTGTAGGGGTGCCCGAGGTCGGCCGCGGTGGAGAAGACCTGTGCGGGGCCGGCCAGGTCCAGCAGATGGACTCCGGGCACCAGGAAGAAGACGACGTGGCTCACGATTCGGTCATCATGCCGGAAGATCGGTCATGATGCCGGAAGTTCCGTTGCGGCCTCCACCTCGTCGACCGTCGCCATGGTGGCGAAGCGGCCGGCGAGGGTGTACTCGGTGCGCCGGATGATCTCGTCGGCGGGCAGGGTACGGGGGTCGGCGAGCAGTTCTGCGACGCTCTGGTCGGCGGGGGCGTCGCGGTGCGGGACGGGGTTGGTGGCGGTCGCGTCGACGACGAAGGTGACCTGGTAGCCGAGGTCGCTCGCCACGCGGGCGGTGGTCTCCACGCACTGCTCGGTGCGGATGCCGCAGACGGTGACTTCGCGGACCCCGTGCTCGGTGAGGCGTTGCTGCAGGTTGGTGGTGGTGAAGGCGTTGTGCGAGGTCTTGTGGATCACTGGCTCGCCGCCCTCTGGCCGCCCCAGCTCCTCCAGGAGCCGCACGTGGCCGAGGGCCGGGTCGAAGGGACCGCCGCTCCCGGGCTCGGTGTGCAGTACCCACACCACCAGGTCCCCGGCCCGGCGGGCCAGCCGTACCAGTCGGTTGACCTTGTCGGCGATCTTCGGGTCGGAGATCGTTTCCCACAGCGGGTGGGCGCGGAAGGACTCCTGGACATCGATGACGATCAGTGCTCGGGTCATGCGCCTAGCCTCCGGCGTGCGGAGGGGGCGGCGACAGGCCGCATCGGGTCCCGAAGCGGACGGATCCGGTCAGCCGACACCTGACGCGGTTACGGACGCGCTCACTCCGGGAGTTCGAGCAGGGAGATCATGGGCGGGAGTGTAGGTGTGCACGGGAGACCCACGAGTTCAGGGTGCGGAAGTGGCTTTACGGGTAGGCAACTTGACGGACTCGACGAAGGGGGCGAAGGCGACGGTCGGGAAAGTGAGAGTCGCTCGGGCCGGGGCCTTTGAGTCGCGGACGGCTATGAGGGTGCGGCGGTGCGCGATCTCGACGCAGGCGTCACCCTGGCCGCCGCCGGAATAGGACGACTTCTGCCAGGTGTCGGGGGTGGTCATGTCCCTACAGCTCCTTCGCCAGCCTGTGGATGAAGTCACGCGAACGCCCGGGTTCGAGTGACACCGCCTCTACCCTACGGAAGAGTGTTCGGTAGCGGCTGAGTTGAGCCTCGGCGTCGATGAACACAGGGCCATTGGGTCCGTCGCGTACCACGGTGTCCAGCTTGGGGACAGGTCCGCCCGCGTACACCATCGTGCTTCCAGCCCCGCCGAAGGCGTCCAGGTCGAAGGGGATGACGCGCACGGTGACGTGGTCGGCCTCGGAGAGTTCCAGGACGCGGGTAAGTTGAGCCCGTGTCGTGGCACGGTCGCCGACCCTGATACGCAGCGCCGCTTCGTGGATCACAGTCGCGTACGGAATGGGGTCGAGGCGTTCGATGATGACCTTCCGCTTCATACGGTGTTCCACCCAGCGCACCACCTCGCTCTCCGGGAACTCCGGGTTGACGTAGGAGAAGAGTGCCCGGGCGTAGTCGTCGGTCTGGAGCAGGCCCGGGACGTGCAGGAAGTCCACATCCCACCGATAGCGGGCGTGATGCTCCAACTCGGCCAACTCCAGGAACGGCGTGGGTAGCTGACCTCGGTGCTCCTCCCACCAGCCACGTGTCCGGTCTCTCGCCATGGCCACCAGGGCATCGATCAACTCGCCATCCACACATGCGTAATTGGCGGCGAGGTGGCGCAGCCGCTTCTCGCTCACGCCAGTAAGGCCGGACTCGATTTGGCTGATCTGAGCAGAGCTCACTCCGAGCAGCGCTGCCGCATCGCGGGCGGCTAGTCCTGCCGCATCACGCAACCTGCGCAGCTCGACGGCCAGGCGCATCTGACGTGCCGTTGGATCGCGCCTCAATACCATCGCGTGCTCCTCCCAATGCGCCTGCGGGCGCGACTCGTTCGGGGGTCAGGTTACGCGATCGGCTTGCAAAACTTAAAAAGATAGGTCTACCGTCAGTGACGCGACGCACACCCTGCGGAACGCCGGGACTCCCGGAAGCGCACCACTCCGTCCTGCCACGACGGCTGCGGCATGCCACCACCCGCCGACTGCAACCCCCCACCACCGAACGGGAGTTGACGCATGCCCGAAGCCGAGAAGGAAACCAGGCCCCAGCCCGATCCCGAGTTCACACCCGAACCCGCGCCCGAGTCCTGGGAGTACTCCCTCTACATCCCCAACGACCTGCGAGCCGTCACCGTCAGCCGCCGCACCCTCCGCCTCATCCTCACCATGCACGGACTGATCAGCCTCGTCGACGTCGCCGAACTCCTCGCCACCGAACTCGTTTCGAACGCCGTACGGCACACCAAAGGGCTGGCCGCCCTCCGCGTCCGCTGGTCGGCGGGCGTCCTGCGGATCGGAGCCTGGGACGCGGATCCCCAACCGCCCGAGCCGCCCCAGGAATTGGGCCAGCTCATCGAGTCCGAAGACGGACGCGGACTCGGCATGGTGCGGGCCTGTTCCGATCTCTGGGGATGGCAGCCGCTGTCCCGATTCGGGAACCGGGGCAAGTTCGTATGGTGCGAACTCGCCGCCGGTGTCAGCGCCCGCGTCGCGTAGGACCTGTCTCAAAGTCCGGCTCATTTGAGCTTGTGGCAAGATCGCGGGATGCTGCGACTGACCGACTTCATCATCGACTGCCCGGACACAATGAAGCTGGCCGCCTTCTACTCCGAGGTGACGGGGCTCCCGGTCAAGGAGGGCAGTAACGAGAACTGGGCCGGTATCCTATTCGGCGAGATCGAACTGGCCTTCATCCAGGTGGAGGACTACCGCGCCCCGCAGTGGCCCGACAGTGAGCACCCCAAGCAGTTCCACCTCGACTTCGAAGTCGACGGCATCGAGGCCGAAGAGCGCCGCGTCCTGGCCCTCGGCGCGACCCTGCAGCGGGACTGCACCGACCCCGACGGCTACGGCTTCCGCGTCTACACCGACCCCATCGGCCACCCCTTCTGCCTCTGCCGCAACAAGGGTGTCGTCTGGACCGATCAGGGCCCCGTCTGGCCCAAGCGCGACTAGGGCCGCCCCAGGCCAGGAAAAGACGCTCAGCCGTACAACCGCCCCCCACAGTGCGGCCAAGGCCCCGCCCCCCGCTGCACGTACAGCCTCTTCGCGCGGAGCGTCTGTTCCGTCGCCGTCGCGTCCTGGGGCCGCCCGGAACCCCCCAGGCTCTGCCACGTCTGCGTGTCGAACTGGTACAGCCCCCCGTAAGTCCCCGACGGGTCCACCGCGTTGGGGCGTCCCCCAGACTCGCAGGCCGCCAGCGAACCCCAGTCCAGGTGGTCCGCCCCCTGAACCGACGTCGGCAGGGGTTTCGACCCCACTCTCACCAACTGGGTCCGCGGCTCGCGCACCACCTCCGTCCGCACCCGGCGCGGCTTCTCCTTCACGCCGTTGACCGTGCGCAGGGCGAAGGTGACCCGGCGCAGGCCCGGGCGGCCAGCCTGGTCGACGACCTCCGTGCCCTTGAAGAGGGACGCGTCCTCGGTGCGCCGGACGTCGAAGGGGATCACCTCCTCGTGCACCTCCTTCGAGCCGGTGATCCGCAGTACCGTCACCGCCTGGCCGTCACGCGGGAAGCTGTCGGCGGCGACCGACAGGGCGTCCTCGCCGCGCAGCGTGATGCCGGCCTCCTCGACCGCCTCGCCGACCGTCGCCGCGTTCGTACGGATCGTGCGGGCCCGTCCGTCCGCCATGATCGTCACCGTGCGCTCGGTGCGGACGTCGATGGTGAGCCCTTGCCTGCCGATCTTCTGGGAGCGCGCGAGCGACAGGTACGCGCCCTCCGCGCGCACCCCGAGCTGTCTGAGTGCTTCCTCCACCGTCTGCGCCGTCGTCCACACCTCGCGCCGTTCACCGTCCAGAGTGATCCGTACGGGTCGCCCGTAGTGGACGCGGACCTCGTCGCCACTGGCCAGCGCGGTGCCCGGAGCGGGGGCGACGACGTCGTGGGCGCCCACCGCGACCCCCTCGTCGGCCAGCAGTTCGGTCACGTCGTCGGCGAAGGTGTGCAGGGTGCGCGGCTTGCCGTCGACGCTCAGTTCGATCGCCTTGTCCTTGGCGACGAAGGCTGTCGTACCGCCCGCGAGGAAGGCCACGACCAGCGCCTGCGGCAGCAGCCGCCGGAAGTCGGGCCGTCCGGAGCCCTTGCGGCGCCTGGCCGCCCGCCGATCCTGGGCCCGCCCGCCCGCCGACGGCTGCTGGGGCAGCGTGGGCGCCATCGGGGGCGCCGGGGGCTCGTAGGCGGGCCTGTACGTGTCCTCGTACGGCACCCCGTGGGCCACCGTCTCGGCGGTGTGCGGGTCGTACTCCCCGTGCGGGCCCCCGTACCACTCCTCGTAGGACTGTGGCTGTGGCCCGCTGACAGGGCTGTACGTCTCGTACGGCGAACTGCTCACGACGACACGCTCCAGGTTCCGGCGACGGGCACCAGAACCTAGCGGAGCGGCCGTCACTCTCCAAAGCGACTCGACTACCGAGTGTCAGCACACCTCAGTGCGTGTCAGTAATCGAAGGCGCGTGCGGTGTTCGCCGAGATGGCCGTCGCCACCGTGTCCTCGTCGATGCCCCGCACCTCGGCCATCGCCCGCAGGGTGACCGGGATGAGGTAGGGAGCGTTGGGCCGGCCCCGGTACGGCGCCGGGGTCAGGAAGGGCGCGTCGGTCTCGACGAGCACCAGCTCCAGGGGGGCCACGACGAGCGCGTCGCGCAGTGGCTGGGCGTTCTTGAAGGTCATGTTGCCGGCGAAGGACATGAAGTAGCCGTTCGCGGCGCAGACTTCGGCCATGTCGGCGTCGCCGGAGTAACAGTGGAAGACGGTCCGCTCGGGGGCGCCCTCTTCCTTCAGCACCCGCAGGACGTCGGCGTGCGCGTCCCGGTCGTGGATGACCAGCGCCTTGCCGTGCCGCTTGGCGATCTCGATGTGGGCTCTGAAAGACCGCTCCTGGGCCGCCTTGCCCTCGGGGCCGGTACGGAAGTAGTCGAGCCCCGTCTCGCCGACGCCCTTGACCTGCGGGAGCCCGGCCAGCCGGTCGATCTCCGCGAGCGCCTCGTCGAGGGCCGCGTCCCCGCCGGGCACGCGCGCGCCCTGCCGGGACCAGCCGTCTGGGTCTCCGTGGACGATGCGGGGGGCCTCGTTCGGGTGCAGGGCGACGGTCGCGTGGACGCTCTCGTACATGGCCGCCGTCTCGGCCGCCCACCGGGAGCCCTTGATGTCGCAGCCGACCTGGACGACCGTCGTCACCCCGACCGACGCGGCCTTGGCGAGGCCCTCCGCGACGGTGCCGGACTGCATGTCGAGGTGAGTGTGGGAGTCGGCGACCGCCACCCGTAGGGGTTCGGGCAGCGGCGGCGCTTCGACGGCTTGGGACTTGGCAGGCATGCCCCGATCCTACGAAAGGGTCCTGGGAAGGGGGCATGCCTGCCTGCCCGGGGGGAGACAGGGGGAGCCAGGGAGAAACTAGCTCGCCCTGCGGTGGAACGGGTGCAGGAGATCCGAGAGGTGCCAGTGATGGTCAGCCTTCGGCTCCTCGGCAGCCGCACCGGCCGCCGGTACCGCCGTGGGTGCCTTGCGCTGCCGGTACATCGAGTTCTGTACCGACGACACCCGACCCGCGCGCATGATGCGTACGACATGGCCGTCGCAGTTCTGGCAGGTGGGCCGGGTGAGCGGCGACGGCACGACCCGGCCGTCCACCACGTACATCACCATCTCGGCGCCCTCGCCGTCGATGTGGTGCTCGATCTCGTACGACTGTTCCCAGCCGTGCCCGCAGCGCATGCAGGCGAAGGAATACGACTCGTGAACGACGGCGGTGGCCGTGCTGCGGTGACCGGTGATCTCGCTCATGCCAGCTCCTCTTGTCCACTGGACAAAGGACGGGTACGTCCCTCGAACCAGTGGACGCCTCCGCCGGCGTGAAGGCATCAGACCTGTCGACTGTTGAACGCGTCTTGGGCATTCCTTGTGGGAACAGCCCCGATCCGAGGTCCGGGCTTTGCCGTTCGCCGTAGTCCTTTACCGCCCTATGGCGTGACCGGCGTCTCAACTCCCGGCTTCTCCGCGTTCTTCGCGGCCACGACCGCGTCGAACACCTCCCGCTTGGGCAGCCCCGCCTCGGCGGCGACGGCCGCGATCGCCTCCTTGCGCCGCTCCCCCGCCTCCTCCCGCACCCGCACCCGCCGCACCAGTTCCTCCGCGCCGATCTCCCCGCCGTCCTTCTCGGGGGCGCCCTCGACGACGACGGTGATCTCACCCCGTACGCCCTCCGCGGCCCACTCCGCCAGCTCCCCCAGCGGACCGCGCCTGACCTCCTCGTACGTCTTCGTCAACTCCCGGCAGACGGCGGCCCGTCGGTCCGTGCCGAACACCTCGGACATGGCGGCGAGGGTGTCGTCGAGGCGGTGCGGGGCCTCGAAGTAGACGAGCGTGCGGCGTTCTTCCGCCACCTCCCGAAGCCGGGAGAGGCGTTCGCCGCCCTTTCTCGGCAGGAAGCCCTCGAAGCAGAACCGGTCGACGGGCAGCCCGGAGAGCGCGAGCGCGGTGAGCACGGCGGACGGACCAGGTACGGCCGTCACCTTGATGTCCTTCTCCACGGCCGCGGCGACCAGCCGGTACCCGGGGTCGGACACCGACGGCATGCCCGCGTCCGTCACCAGCAGCACCCGCGAGCCGCCGAGCAGCGCCTCGACCAGTTCGGGAGTGCGTGCGGCCTCGTTGCCCTCGAAGTACGACACCACCCGCCCCCTGGGCTGTACCCCGAGCGCCTGGGTGAGCCGGCGCAGCCGCCGGGTGTCCTCGGCGGCGATGACGTCGGCGCCCGTCAGTTCCGCCGCGAGCCGGGGCGGCGCGTCCGTGATGTCGCCGATGGGGGTGCCTGCCAAAACCAGTGTTCCTGTCACGTTTCCATCCTCGCAGGGCCCTTCCGCGGGACGCACACAGCGCTGTTCCCTACGATGGCGCGGTGACCAGTACCGCGCCCTCCACGGACACCCGGCATAGCTCACCCTCGCCAGAGCAGCGGCCGTCGTGGCAGCAGCGGCTGCGCCGCTACGGATACACGGCGAAGCCGAGAAGTGATGTCCGGGACCGGCTGGTGCCGCCGTACACCGAGCCGAGTCCCCGGTTGTGGGCGACGCTCGGGCTGCCGCCGACGCTCACCGACCGGATCACGCGCTGGTCGGGCTGGGGCGGTCCGCTCCTGGTGACGCTGCTCGCGGGCCTGCTGCGCTTCTGGGACCTGGGCAATCCGAAGCGGGTGATGTTCGACGAGACGTACTACGCGAAGGACGCGTGGGGTCTCATCCACCGCGGCTTCGAGGTCAACTGGGACAAGAACGTCAACGACCTGATCCTGAGGACCGACGGGAACGTCCCCGTCCCGTCCGACCCGGCCTATGTCGTGCATCCGCCCGTCGGGAAGTACGTCATCGGGCTCGGCGAATGGATGTTCGGGTTCAATCCGTTCGGCTGGCGCTTCATGACGGCGCTGCTGGGCACGCTGTCGGTCCTGATCCTGTGCCGTGTCGGCCGCCGCCTCTTCCGCTCCACCTTCCTGGGCTGCCTGGCGGGCGCGCTGCTGGCGGTGGACGGCCTGGCCTTCGTGATGAGCCGCACCTCGCTGCTCGACGGCGTCCTCCAGTTCTTCGTCCTCGCCGCGTTCGGCTGTCTGGTCATCGACCGCGACAAGGCCCGCGAACGGCTGGCGGCGGCGCTCCCACCGGACGCGGACGGTGTCGTACGACCGGACGCGCACGTCGGCGAGACGACCCGATTCGGCGTCCGCCCCTGGCGCTGGCTCGCGGGCCTGATGCTGGGCCTGGCCATCGGGACCAAGTGGAACGGCCTCTACATCCTGGCCGCGTTCTGTGTGATGGCGGTGCTGTGGGACGTCGGCTCCCGCAAGGTCGCGGGCGCCCGCCACCCGTACGTGGCGGTCCTCAAGCGCGACCTGGGCTGGGCGTTCCTGGCGACGGTCCCGGTCGCCGTCCTCACGTACATCGTCTCCTGGACGGCCTGGATCCTCTCCCCGTCGGACGGCACCGGCGGCTACTACCGCAACTGGGCGGCGACGGAGGGCAAGGGCAGCAGCTGGTCGTGGCTGTTCCCGGACTGGTGGCGCAGCCTCTGGCACTACGAACACGCGGTGTACGAGTTCCACGTGGGCCTCCACTCCCCGCACAACTACCAGTCGAACCCGTGGAGTTGGCTCGTCCTGGGCCGCCCGGTCTCGTTCTTCTACGAGTCGCCCTCCCCCGGCAAGGACGGCTGCCCCGCCGACGCGGGCGAGCAGTGCGCCCGCGAGGTTCTGGCCCTCGGCACGCCCCTGCTCTGGTGGGCGGCCTGCTTCGCGGTCCTGTACGTCCTGTGGCGCTGGCTGTTCAAACGCGACTGGCGTGCGGGCGCGATCGCCTGCGGCATCGCGGCGGGCTATCTCCCCTGGTTCATGTACCAGGAGCGCACGATCTTCTTCTTCTACGCGATCGTCTTCCTGCCCTTCCTGTGCCTGGCCGTGGCGATGATGATCGGCGCGATCGTCGGCCCACCGGGGTCGAGCGAACGCCGCCGGGTCGCGGGGGCGGCGGGCGCGGGTGTGCTGGTGCTGCTGATCGTCTGGAACTTCATCTACTTCTGGCCCCTGTACACCGGGACGCCGATTCCCATCGATTCGTGGCGGTCGCGGATGTGGCTGGACACCTGGGTCTAGATCACTCTTCGGACAAGAGTTGTGACGAGAGACGGAAACACTCCCCACAGCGACCCCTCAGGCCACTTACAGTGCAATGGCCAAACGGGGAGGGGCACTCACATGCGCAAGGGAGCAAAGGCCGCCGTCGTCGGGACCGTGTTCACGGTGATGGTGGGAGGCGCCGGGTACGGCGCGTTCAACATCGTGTCCGCGCTCAGCGGGGACAGCGGGACGGAGAGCGTGAAGACCGGGCCGCCGTCGGAGGACGAGATCTCGGAGGCGAGCGAGAAGTTCTTCGCGGCCTGGGAGAAGGGGCAGCCGCAGGCCGCCGCCGACCTCACCGACAACGCCGTACCGGCGGCCACGCTGCTCGGCGACTACAGCGCGATGGCGCACATCACGGGCGTGAAGATCACCCCCGGGACGGCCACCGGCGCGACCGTGCCCTTCTCGGTGAAGGCCACGGTGTCCTTCGAGGGCAAGAGCGAGCCGCTCGCCTACAGCAGCAGCCTGACGATCGTCCGGGGTACGACGACCGGGCGGGCGCTGGTCGACTGGAAGCCGTCGGTCGTCCATCCCCGTCTCGCCGCCCCCGGCGACAGGCTGGTCACCGGGGAGGCCGCGAGCCCGCCGATCGAGGCCGTGGACCGTGACGGCAAGGTCCTGACGAAGGAGAAGTACCCGTCGCTCGGGCCGATCCTGGACACCCTGCGGGCGCGCTACGGCGACAAGGCGGGCGGTACGCCGGGCATCGAGCTGGTGGTCCGGCACGCCGACACCAACATCGCCGACACCTCGCTGCTGACCCTCTCCGAGGGCACCCCGGGCAAGCTGCCGACGACGCTCAGCACGAGCGCGCAGGCCGCCGCCGAGAAGGCGGTGCTGAAGTTCTCCGAGTCGTCCGTGGTCGCCGTACAGCCGAGCACGGGTGAGGTGCTGGCGGTCGCCAACCACCGCGCGGACCAGTTCAACGCGGCCTTCGAGGGCACGTTGGCGCCGGGCTCCACGATGAAGATCGTCACGGCGGCGATGCTGATCGACAACGGCGTGACGTCGATGAACGGCCCGGCGCCCTGCCCGCCGAGCGCGGTCTGGAAGAGCCAGACCTTCACCAACCTCACGGGCATGGAACCCAACGAGGGCGCGACCCTCGCCAACGACTTCCTGCGTTCCTGCAACACCGGTTTCATCAAGCTCATCGACGGCACCGAGGCGAACCCGCTCACGGACGAGTCGCTGACGACCGAGGCCCAGGAGCGGTTCGGGCTCGGGCAGGACAACTGGAAGACCGGGATCGTCTCCTTCGACGGCAGCGTCCCCGCGTCCCCCGGCCCGGACCGCGCGGCCAACGCGATCGGGCAGGGCCAGGTCCAGATGAGCCCGCTGAACATGGCGTCGGTGACCGCGACGGCGATCACGGGTGAGTTCCGGCAGCCCTACCTGGTATCGCCGGACCTGGACAAGCGTGAGCTGGCGACGGCGAAGGGTCTGCCGTCGAGCACATCCGCGCAGCTCAAGGAGATGATGCGGATGACGGCGACGCAGGGCACGGGGGCACAGGCCATGGCCGGGCTCAGCGGGGACATCGGGGCGAAGACGGGGTCCGCCGAGGTGGACGGGCAGGCGAAGTCCAACAGCTGGTTCACCGGGTTCCGGGGTGACATCGCGGCGGCGGCCATGACACAGGAGGGCGGTCACGGCGGCGACGCGGCCGGTCCGATTGTCGCAGCCGTGCTACGGGCAGGCGGCTGAACTCACCCGCACAGGACGGGACTCTAGGGTGGTCGGTGTCGTTGAGGTGAATGAGGGCAACGGGGACCCCGGGGATACCGCGGAGGATCGGGAGCTGTGGGCAAGAGAAGGCGCGTCGCCGAGCGACGGAGTGCACGGAAGACCAGGCCCGCGGTAATCGGCGGGATGATCGCCGTGGTCGTCGGCGGCGCCGGTTTCGGCGTCTACGCGCTGTACGGCGGCGGAGCGGCGGCCGAGGACGGCTCCTCGACGGCCACCAGGGCCGACCAGAAGTCGTCGGTGCCGACCGGCCCGGTCCCGGCTGCCCAGGTCAAGGCGGTCGCCACCCAGTTCCTGACGGCCTGGCAGACCGGCGAGGTCGCCCAGGCGACGGCAGCGACGAACGACACCACGACGGCCGCCACGAAGCTCCTCACCGGCTACACCAAGGATGCCCACATCACCGGTGTGACGATCACACCCGGCGCGGCGACGGGCGCCAAGGTCCCCTTCACGGTCAAGGGCACGGTCACGTACGGCGGTACGAGCAAGCCGCTGGCGTACGAGAGCGCCCTGACCGTGGTCCGTCGTACGTCCGACGGGAAGCCGCTGGTCGACTGGCACGCGTCGGTGATCCACCCCGACCTCGCCGACGGCGACAAACTGCTCACCGGGCAGGCCGGCACCCCGCCGGTCAAGGCCGTCGACCGGGACGGCGGTGAGCTGACGCTCGCGAAGTACCCGTCGCTGGGCACAGTCCTGGACAGCCTCAGGGAGAAGTACGGCGAGAAGGCCGGCGGCAAGGCGGGCATCGAGCTGCGCGTCGTGCGCGGTACGGCGTCCAAGGCGGCCAAGTCGGCCGACAAGACGCTGCTGGAGCTGAGCAAGGGCACGCCCGGCACCGTGAGGACGACGCTGAGCCCGAGTCTGCAGGCGGCGGCGGAGGCGCAGGTCGCGAAGAAGGCGAGGGCGTCGGTGGTGCTGATCCGTCCGTCGACGGGCGAGATCCTGGCGGTGGCGAACCAGTCGCACGGTTTCAACACGGCGTTCCAGGGGGCGCTCGCGCCGGGCTCGACGATGAAGGTCCTCACGTCGTCGCTGCTGATCGAGAAGGAGCTGGCGTCGGCGGACAAGGCGCACCCGTGCCCCAAGTACTTCACCTACGGCGGCTGGAAGTTCCAGAACGACGACGAGTTCGAGATCAAGGGCGGCACGTTCAAGGCGAGCTTCGCGCGGTCCTGCAACACGGCGTTCATCAGCCAGGCGAAGGAACTCGACAACGACAGCCTGACCAAGCAGGTGCAGCAGGTGTTCGGCCTCGGCATGGACAACTGGGCGATCGGCGTCCCGACCTTCGACGGGTCGGTGCCGGTGCAGTCGCAGGCGCCGATGGCGGCGTCGCTGATCGGACAGGGCGGGGTGCGGATGAACCCGCTGAACATGGCGTCGGTGGCGGCGACGGTGGAGTCGGGGGTGTTCCGGCAGCCGTACCTGGTGTCACCCGAGGTGGACGGCCGTACGTTGGCGACCGCGTCGCGGACGATGTCGGCGTCGACGCTGTCGCAGCTGCGGGACCTGATGCAGTACACGGCGGCATACGGGACGGCGGCGGAGGCGATGGCCGGACTGGGCCCGGATTACGGGGCGAAGACGGGGACGGCGGAAGTCGACAACCAGGAGCAGCCGAACGGGTGGTTCACGGCGTACCGGGGAGATCTGGCCGGGGCGGGTGTGGTGGTGCGGGGTGGGCACGGGGGGAGTACGGCGGGGCCGATCGTGGCGGCGCTGCTCAGGGCGGGGGCGTAGGGGCGGGTCATCTGGTCCGGCGTTCACAGCCGAGGCAGTCGCAGCCCAGGCCGCGTTTCCCACCCGTCCGTCTGCCGCTTCTGTCCAGCCCAGGACAGGCCGTCCAGCCCGTCTGGGGGTACCCCCTCTGGGGGAGTTTGCGGAAAGGCCCGTTCAGGGCCGTAGCAGGGGTCCGGGGGCACAGCCCCCAGGGGATGGGACAGGTTGGGGCCGCGGGGACGAGACACCCGGCGTCAGCTGGTGACCCGCGCCCCCGCCATGTACGTCCGCCGCAAGAACCTCATCAGCGCCTTCGTCTCGAACTGGACCACCGACACACTCCCCGCCGAGTGGAACTCGACCACCGCCTGCACCCGCCCGCACGGCCACACCCGCACCTCCCCCGACCCCACCGGCGCCCGCAACCCCTCCTCCAGCAGAGACCGCGAGAACGTCCACTCGTGCCGGCCGGGCAGGCCGATGCGGACCGCGCGCGGATCCGCCTCCGGGTCGTAGCGCAGGACCACGGGGACGGCGTCGCGGTCGTCGTCCTGGGTGTCCGTGACGATATGGGCTCGCGCGTACTGCTCGACTGCGGACATCGGACGGCCCCTTACGCTGCGTGACCTGTGCAGAAGCTACGAATCCGCTTCCTCTCCAATGTCGCACAATCACCCCATTTGCGCCCCGACCACTTCGAGCCCCCGCTCACCAATTAGTGATGCATCGCTCTTGCAAGACGTTCGCAACAAGCCACTATCATCGAACGGTGCATGTGCCCGATGGATTCATCAACGCCCCCGTCTCCGTAGCGGCCGGAGTCGTCGCCGCCGGCGCCGTCGCCGTGAGCCTGCGCGGCGCCCGGCGCGAGCTGGACGAGCGGATCGCGCCGCTCGCCGGTCTGGTTGCCGCGTTCATCTTCGCCGTGCAGATGCTGAACTTCCCGGTCGCCGCCGGGACCAGCGGACATCTGCTCGGCGGCGCCCTCGCCGCGATACTCGTGGGCCCCTACACAGGGGTCCTCTGCGTCTCCGTCGTGCTGCTCATGCAGGGCATCCTCTTCGCGGACGGCGGCCTCACCGCGCTCGGCGTGAACATCACGGTCATGGCCGTCGTGACAACCGTCGTCGGCTACGCCGTCTTCCGCGGGCTGGTGAAGGTGCTGCCCAGGAAGCGCCGCTCCGTCACGTTCTCCGCCTTCGTCGCCGCCGCGCTCTCCGTGCCCGCCGCCGCCTTCGCCTTCACGCTCGTCTACGCGGTCGGCGGCACGACGGACGTACCGATCGGGCGCGTCCTCACCGCCATGGTCGGCGTGCACGTCCTGATCGGGCTCGGTGAGGCCGCGATCACCGCGTTCACGGTCGGTGCCGTCATCGCCGTACGGCCGGATCTCGTCCACGGCGCCCGGGGTCTGCGACAGAAGCTCCGGCTGCGGGTCGGCGGCGAACTGGTGGACGCGGCGCCCGATCCCGAGCCGGAGCCCGCCCCCGCCCGCTCCCGCCGCACCCGCACCGTCTGGCTCACCGGCCTCGCCGCCTCCCTCGTCCTCGCCGGCGTCGTCAGCTTCTACGCCTCCGCCAGCCCCGACGGCCTGGAGAAGGTCGCCGCCGACAAGGGCTTCGACGCCAAGGCCGAGGAACACACCGCCGCCGACTCCCCGCTCGCCGACTACGGCGTCGAGGGCATCACCGACGGCCGGCTCTCGGGCGGCCTCGCCGGCGTGATCGGCGTCGGCCTCACGGTCGTCGCCGGGACCGGCGTCTTCTGGGCGGTGCGCAGGCGCCGTACCGACGAGGACGTCACCGCGGCCTCCGTCACCACCCCGAGCGCGAGCGTCTGACATGGGCGCCGGGCACGCCCACCGGCTCTACCGGCACGCCTACTCCCCCGTGCACGCGCTGCCGCCGCACACCAAGCTCGCCGCCGCCTTCGCCTTCGTGATCGTGGTCGTCTCCACGCCCCGGGAGGCGGTGTGGGCCTTCGCCGCGTACGCCGTACTGCTGGCGGCCGTGGCCCGCGCCGCCCAGGTGCCCGCCGTCTTCCTGCTCAAGCGCCTGCTGATCGAAGTCCCGTTCGTCGCCTTCGCCGTGCTCATGCCCTTCGTGGCACAGGGCGAGCGGGTGGAGGTGCTGGGGATGTCGCTCAGCGTCAACGGACTCTGGGGCGCCTGGAACGTGCTCGCCAAGGGCACCCTCGGCGTCGCCACCTCCGTACTCCTCGCCTCCACCACCGAACTGCGCGAACTCCTCCTCGGGCTGCAGCGTCTCAGGCTCCCGCCGCTGCTCGTGCAGATCGCCTCCTTCATGATCCGGTACGGCGACGTCATCGCCGACGAGATGCGGCGGATGCGGATCGCCCGGGAGTCCCGGGGGTTCGAGGCGCGCGGGGTGCGGCACTGGGGGGTGCTGGCGAAGTCCGCCGGGGCGCTGTTCATCCGGTCGTACGAGCGGGGCGAGCGCGTACATCTGGCCATGATCAGCCGGGGATACACCGGGTCCATGCCCGTCATCGACGAGGTGACCGCGTCCCGGGCGCAGTGGTCGTACGCCTTCGCCCCGCCCGTCGCCGCGCTCGTCGTCTGTCTGCTGGGATGGTCCCTGTGACAACCTCTCCGACTGTGCCCGCCGCCGTTCCCGCTTCCCTGGACGTCTCCGGGCTCGCCTACGCCTACCCCGACGGCCACCAGGCCCTCTTCGGCGTCGACTTCTCCGTCGGGCGCGGTGAGCGGGTGGCGCTGCTCGGGCCCAACGGGGCCGGCAAGACGACCCTCGTGCTGCACCTCAACGGCATCCTCACCGCGGGCGCGGGGACCGTCACCGTGGCCGGGATGCCCGTCGGCGAGCGGCACATGGCCGAAATCCGACGCAAGGTCGGGATCGTCTTCCAGGACCCCGACGACCAGCTCTTCATGCCGAGCGTCCGCGAGGACGTCGCGTTCGGGCCCGCCGCCGCGGGCATGAAGGGCGAGGAACTGGAGCGGCGCGTCCGTACCGCCCTCGACCTGGTCGGTATGGCGGACTTCGCGGACCGGCCGCCGCACCATCTCTCCTTCGGGCAGCGGCGCCGGGTGGCGGTGGCGACGGTGCTCGCCATGGAGCCCGAGATCCTCGTCCTGGACGAACCGTCGTCCAACCTCGACCCCGCCTCGCGCCGCGAACTGGCCGACATCCTGCGGTCGTTGGACGTCACGGTCCTCATGGTCACGCATGACCTGCCGTACGCCCTGGAGCTGTGCCCGCGTGCGCTGATCCTCAGCGAGGGCGTCATCGCCGCCGACGGAGGCACCGGCGACCTCCTCGCCGACGACGCCCTGATGCGCGCCCACCGCCTGGAACTGCCCTACGGGTTCGATCCGCGCTCCGTCTCCACCGCCCGCACCACATGACGGCGGGCGTGTGGACAATGGGCGCGTGATCGAACAAGAGGACGCGCACGACGACACACACGATCCCGGGTCGCCGCGCCTCGACGACCAGTTGTGCTTCGCGCTGTACGCGGCCCAGCGCGCGGTGACCGCCGCCTACCGCCCGCTCCTGGAGGAGCTGGGGCTCACCTACCCGCAGTACCTCGTGCTGCTGGTCCTGTGGGAGCGCGGCGAGGTGACCGTGAAGGAGCTGGGCTCTGCCCTGTGCCTCGACTACGGCACGGTCTCGCCGCTGCTCAAGCGACTGGAGGCGGCGGGTCTCGTCCGCCGGGAACGGTCGGTGCTGGACGAGCGGTCGGTGTCCGTCCGCGTCACCGGGCAGGGCGCGGAACTCCGGGAGCGCGCGGCGCGCGTACCGGGTGCGCTGCTCGCGGCGACGGAGCTGGACGGGGGCGAGGTCGCGCGGTTGCGGGGCGAGCTGTGGAAGCTGGCGGAGCGGGCACAGGGGGCGGCCGACCGGGCGCGTTCGAACTGGGGTCAGCCGCTGACCTGAGGTTACCCACGGTTTCCACCCCCGGGTAGTGGATACATCCCTACCAGCCGGTACCTTGTGCACGATGTAGTTGCGGTATTCGCAGTATCCACACATGTTCCTGTTGTCCGTTCTGGGGGAGGTTCTGCCGTGACTGACGCCGGTATCGACGTCGAGGTCCCCACCGAGGCCCCTGCCGAGACCCGTCCGGACACCCGTCCGACGAAGATCATGTACGTCGCCGAGGCCACCGCCCACGGCGGCCGGGACGGCGACGTCACCAGCCAGGACGGCCAGATCGCCCTGAAGGTGGCGATGCCGCCACAGCTGGGCGGCGACGGCAACGGCACCAACCCGGAGCAGCTGTTCGCGGCCGGCTACAGCTCCTGCTTCCACAACGCGCTGGTCCTGGTCGGCCGCCGCGAGGGCTACGACCTGACCGGCTCCACGGTCGCCGCGAAGGTCGGCATCGGCCCCAACAAGCAGCGCGGCTACGGCCTCGCGGTCGCCCTGAGCGTCTCGCTGCCCGTCCTTGACCAGGACATCGCGTCCAAGCTGGTGGACGCGGCACACGTGGTCTGCCCGTACTCGAACGCCACCCGCGACAACATCGATGTGACGATCATCCTGGGCTGATCCTCCGGGATCATCCCGGGCTGAGGAATCCTCGGCCTGGGAGACTCCGTTGGTAAAAGGACAAGGCGGGCCGCGCAGCTCGCTTGCCGCTCAGAAGCGGATCACTCCA
>NZ_JAVFVX010000097.1:0-28210 GCF_033441795.1 Streptomyces sp. ADMS
GACGCCCCGGGCACCGTCGAGGAGGCCCGCGCCGAGGTCGCGGCGGTCATGGACAAGCGGGCCGCCGAGGACCTCCCGTACGTCTTCATCGGCCTGCCGACCACGATCAGCGGCCCCTACGACGACGTGGTGCTGCCCGCCTGGGCCGAGAAGCCCGACTGGGAGCTGGAGGTGGCCGCGGTGATGTCCCGCCCCGCCTACCGGGTCACCGTGGAGGAGGCGCTGGAGTACGTCGCGGGCTACACCGTCGCCAACGACCTGACCGACCGCGCGAGCGTCTTCCGCCGGGACATGCCCCCGATCGGCACCGACTGGCTGCGCAGCAAGAACGCCCCCGGCTTCACCCCGCTCGGCCCGTGGATCGTCCCGGCCGGCTCCATCGCCGACCCGTCCGACCTGCAGGTCACCCTTAAACTCAACGGCGAGACCATGCAGGACGAGTCCACCGCGGACATGATCTTCGGCGTCGCACGGTTGGTCTCGTACATCTCCCAGAGCGCCCGACTGCTCCCCGGCGACCTGGTTCTGACCGGCAGCCCGGCCGGCAACGGCATCCACTGGGGCCGGTTGCTGCGCGACGGCGACGTGATGGACGGGTCGGTCACCGGGCTCGGCGCCCAGCGCACCCGCTGTGTCGCGGAGGAGGCCCGATGAGCGCCGACCGTATCGATCGTACGGATCCCGAGGCAGCGATCGCCGAGGCCGCGAAGGCGTACTCGAACTGGGGCCGCTGGGGCGAGGACGACGTGCTCGGCACGCTCAACTTCCTCGACGAGACCAAGCGCCGCGAGGGCGCAGCCCTGATCCATGACGGCGTCAGCTTCTCCTTGTCACAGAGCTTCGACATGGACGGCCCGCAGAAGGGCTGGCGGCGGCGTACGAACCCGGTGCACACGATGCTCGCCACCGGCACCGACGCCGCTCTGGGCGGCCAGGGCTTTCCGCACGGTTTCGGTGGCGCCGACGACGTGATCGCCATGCCCTTGCAGTGCTCCACCCAATGGGACGGGCTCGGGCACATCTTCGATCACGGCAAGGCGTGGAACGGCCGCCCGGCGGAGAAGGTCGTCACCTGCGAAGGCGACCTGGTCACCGGCATAGAGCACATGGCACCGCACGTCGCCGGGCGGGGCGTCCTCCTCGACGTGGGCCTGGTCATCGGCCAGGACGGCGAACTGCCCGACGGCTTCGCCATCACCGAGGAGCACCTGACCGCAACCGCCGCCTCGCACGGCGTGACCGTCGTTCGTGGCGACCTGGTCCTCGTGCGCACCGGGCGGCTGGCCCGCGCCCGTCGCGAAGGCTGGGGCGACTACGCGGGCGGACCGGCGCCGGGGCTCAGCTTCAGCACGGCCGGCTGGCTGCACCGGAGCGAGATCGCCGGGATCGCCACCGACACCTGGGGCTTCGAGGTGCGGCCCAACGAGTTCGACCACGCCTTCCAGCCGCTGCACCAGGTCGCCATCCCCCACATCGGCCTGCTCATCGGGGAGATGTGGGACCTCGACGCTCTTGCCGCACATTGCGCCGCCGACGGCCGGTACGAGTTCTGGCTCACCGCCGCGCCACTGCCCATCACAGGGTCCGTCGGCTCACCGGTGAATCCCATCGCCGTCAAGTAGCGCCCTGGACTGCCGGGCGTGCCGCGCCCGGACGGCTACGCCACCCTCGCCCGCCCGGCCCGCAACACCCCCCTTGCCGTTTCGCGGCACCATCTCAGGGAGACCCCATGAACGACCCCCGTCCCCGCACCGTCCTCGTCATAGGCGGCGGCGCGTCCGGCAACGCCGTAACCGTGCTGCTGCGGCGGGCGGGCATCGACGTGGAACTCATCGAGGCCAAACCCGACTGGAACGTGCTCGGCTCCGGCATCACCCTCCAGGGCAACGCGCTGCGCGTGCTGCGCGAAGTGGGCGTATGGGACAAGGTCCGGGAGAGCGGCTACGCCGTCGACGCCGTCGGCCTGGCCGCGCCCGACGGGACCGTGTTCCATGTCCAGCAGGACATCCGCACCGGTGGGGAAGACCTGCCCCCGATCTTCGGCATGCAGCGGCCCCGGCTGCAGGAGATTCTGTGTGAGGCCGTTCTCGAGAGCGGCGCGGCGATACGCCTGGGCACCACCGCCGAGGAACTGGTCCAGGACGCGTCCGGCGTCACCGCCCGGTTCAGCGACGGCACCGAGGGCCGCTACGACCTTGTCATCGCCGCCGACGGCGTCAGCTCCCACACGCGCGCGATGATCGGCATCAGCGACAAACCCGAACCGACCGGCATGGCCATCTGGCGCGTCCCCGCGCCCCGCCCCGAGGGCGTGGAGCGCATGGACCTGTCCTACGGCGGACCGTGCTACATCGCCGGCTACTGCCCCACCGGCAAGAACACCAGCTACGCCTACCTCGTCGAGGCCAACCGCGACCGCGCCTCCATCGACCCGGCCTCGTACGCGGACGAGATGCGGCGGCTGGCCGCGCCGTACGGGGGTGCGTGGCCGGAGATCGCCGCGAGCATCACCGACCCCGCCAAGGTCAACTACACCTGGTTCGACCGGCTGCTCGTCGAGGGCTCCTGGCACCGCGGCAGGGTCGTCCTGATCGGTGACGCGGCCCACGTCTGTCCTCCCACGCTCGCCCAGGGCGCGGCCATGTCGCTGGAGGACGCCTCCGTACTGGCCGAGATGCTGAGCGAGGAACAGGACTGGAGTTCCCTCGACGCCCTGCTGACCGGCTTCTACGAGCGCCGGATCGACCGTGTCCGCATGGTGGTCGAAGCATCCGTGCAACTCGGCCAGTGGCAGCTGGACGGCGTCCGTGACGCCGACGCACCCGGTCTGATGGGCCGCACGATGTCCGTCCTGAAGGAGACCCCGTGAACACCGTGGGTTCCCAGAGCAGCGCACCCACGATCGACGTCCACGCGCACGTCCTGCTCCCGCAGGTCGAGGACGCCGTCGCCGGACACCCCGGGCTGGCCGCGGCCCGCGCTCTCGACGCCCGCCGCAACGGCCCCGAGGCCATCGCCGTCAGCGGCCCGATGTTCCGGGACCGCTTCCCGAGGCTGACCGACGTCAAGGCCCGGCTCGCCGCGATGGACGCCTCCGGGATCGACGTCCAACTGGTCTCGCCCTCCCCCTCGCACTACCACTACTGGGCCGACGAGGACCTGGCCCGTACGGTGTGGGAACTTGCCAACGAGGGCACCGCCTCGCACATCGCCCAGGCCCCGGAACGGCTGAACGGCCTCGGCCTCGTCCCCCTCCAGCACCCGGACCTCGCCGTCGACGCCCTCGAACACGCCCTCGGCCTGGGCCTGCGCGGTGTCGAGATCTCCAGCCACGCACCGGGACGCGAACTGTCGGACCCCGCGTACGAACCGTTCTGGAGGCGTGCCGAGGAAACCGGCGCGATCCTCTTCCTGCACCCCTTCGGCTGCACGCTCGACGAGCGCCTCAACCGCTGGTACCTGTCCAACACCGTCGGCCAGCCCACCGAGAACGCCGTCGCGCTCTCCCACCTCATCTTCTCCGGAGTCCTGGACAACCACCCGGGGTTGCGCATCGTCGCCGCGCACGGCGGCGGTTATCTGCCCACCCACATCGGCCGCTCCGACCACGCCTGGCTCGCCCGCACCGACACCCGCGGCTGCGCGCACCCGCCCAGCAGCTACCTCAAGCAGCTGTACTTCGACTCCCTTGTCCATGACCCGGACGTCCTGCGCGAGCTGATCCGGGTGGCCGGCCCCGACCGGGTGCTGCTCGGCTCCGACTTCCCCTTCGACATGGGCACCGACGACCCGCTCGGCGCGCTGCGCGACATCACGGACCTGCCCGCGCCCCACTTCCACGCCGTACGCGGCGGCAACGCGGCAGCGCTGCTCCGCCTTGTCTGAACCATCCGAACCGCACAGAGGAGACCCCCCACCATGAGCACACGTCTGCTCACCCACCTGCGACACGTCGACCTCGCCGTTCCGGACTACGACAAGCAGCTCGACTTCTACGCCGGCGTCTGGGGCCTGACCAAGGTCGCCGAAGACTCCGGCATCTCCTTCCTCGCCGCCGAGGGCTCCCCCGAGCAGTACGTCGTCCGGCTCCGCAAGGCCGAGGAGAAGCGCCTCGACCTCATCTCCTACGGCGCGGCGAACCCCGCCGACGTGGACACACTCGCCGAGCAACTCCTCGCGGGTGGAGTGCAGTTGATCTCCCAGCCGGGCAAGGTCGACACCCCCGGCGGCGGCTACGGCTTCCGCTTCTTCGACGTCGACGGCCGCACCATCGAGGTCTCGGCCGACGTCGACGCGCGCCGGCACCGTCGTGTCGAGGAGAAGGAGTCCATCCCCGTCCGTCTCTCGCACGTCGTCCTGAACTCCCCCGACATCAACGCCACCCGCGCCTGGTACGAGCAGCACCTCGACTTCCGGCTGTCCGACACGATGACCTTGCCGCACATGGGCGAGGTCATGCACTTCATGCGGATCAGCAACCAGCACCACTCCATGGCCATCGCCAGCGGTCCGCACACCTCCCTGCAGCACCTCTCCTTCGAGATGCGCGGCATCGACGAGTACATGCGCGGCTCCGGCCGCGTGATGCGCTCCGGCGCCCGCAAGATCTGGGGCCCCGGGCGGCACATGGCGGGCGACAACACCTTCACGTACTTCCTCGACCCGCACGGCAACACCGTGGAGTACACCACCGAGCTCGAAAAGCTGGACGAGGACACCTGGCACCCGCACATCTACGACCTGACGAAGCCCGAGAACGCCGACCAGTGGGGCACGTCCAACCCGATGAACGAGATGGTCGCCAAGGAGATGCTCAACGACGTCGACCGCGGCGTCTTCGTCGCTCCGCCGGTCTGACCTCTTGGCCCCGGGGGCTCGGCGCACTCCCCCGCCCTGCCATGCCGCCGCGCCCCCGGCCTGTGTCAACCCTCCCAGCTCCCTAGGAATGCCATGCGTTTCGCCACGTACGAACAGCACGGCCGCAGCCGTCTCGCCACCGTCGAGGACGACGGCACCCTCTACCCCTGCCCCGGCACGGGGACGCTTCTGGACCTGATCCAGGCCGGCCCCGAGGCACTGCGCGAGGCGGGCAACGCAAGCCTGGACGTGCCGCGCGGCCCGCACGTCTCCCAGGTGCGGCTGCTGCCGCCGCTCCAACCGCCGTCCGTACGCGACTTCGTCACGTTCGAGGAGCACGTCGAGGGTGTACGACGCAGCATCGACGGAGTCTCGGGCGCCCCGGACGCCTGGTACGACGCGCCCACCTTCTACTTCACCAATCCCTACGCGGTCATCGGCGCTCACGAGGACGTCCCCGTGCCGCCCGGCAGCCAGGCAATGGACTTCGAACTCGAAGTCGCCGCGGTCATCGGCCGCGAGGGCCGCGACCTCACCCCCGAGCAGGCCCGCGACCACATCATCGGCTACACCATCTACAACGACTGGTCCGCACGCGACCTCCAGTCCCGCGAGATGCAGGTCAGCCTCGGCCCCTGCAAGGGCAAGGACACCGCCACCACCCTCGGCCCCTACCTCGTCACCGCGGACGAGCTGGAGCCCTACCGCGACAGCGACGGCTTCCTGCGCCTGGCTCTGACCGCCGAGATCAACGGCGAGGTCGTCGGCAAGGACCTGCTGTCCAACATGAGCTGGACCTTCGAGGAGATGACCGCCTACGCCTCCCGCGGCACCTGGGTCCGCCCCGGCGACGTACTCGGCTCCGGCACCTGCGGCAACGGCGGCTGCCTCGCCGAACTCTGGGGCGTGCGCGGCCGCCAGGACCCGTCGCCGCTCAAGCCCGGCGACACCGTCACCCTCACCGTCGAGGGCATCGGCACCGTCTCCAACACCGTGGTACCCGGTGCCGAACCGGTGGCCGTCCCTCGCGCCCGTACGCGCCCGCGAACGCGCCCGTGAACCGCGCGGCGGAGAGCAGGCCGGCCGACAAGGTCGCCGTCACCGGGACCGCGCGCGGCAGGGCACGGTCGAGGCACCGGCCCGGGCGGGAGCGACCGTGACGGCCACCGCCGGCCGCATCACGATCGCCGAGGTCGAGGAACTCGTAGAACCCGGCGAGCTGCCCCCCGACGCGATCCATCTGCCCGGCGTCTTCGTCCAGCGGGTCCTCGCCCTCTCGCCCGCGCAAGCCGCCGACAAACCGATCGAACGGCGTACGATCTCCGCGCCCCAGGTACGAGAGACGGTGCACAGCTGATGCCCTGGACCCGCGACCAGATGGCCGCCCGCGCCGCCGCCGAACTCACCGACGGCTCCTACGTCAACCTCGGCATCGGCCTGCCCACCCTCGTACCGGGCCACCTCCCGCCGGGAGTCCACGTCGTCCTCCACTCCGAGGGCATCCTCGGCACCGGGCCCTACCCCAGTGAACGCGACGTCGACCCCGACCTCATCAACGCCGGCAAGGAAACCGTCACCGTGCTCCCGGGAGCAGCCTTCTTCGACTCGGCCCTGTCCTTCGGAATGATCCGCGGCGGCCACATCGACACCGCCGCGCTCGGTGCCATGCAGGTCTCCGCGACCGGCGACCTCGCCAACTGGATGATCCCCGGAAAGATGATCAAGGGCATGGGCGGTGCCATGGACCTCGTCCACGGCGCCCGCCGCGTCATCGTCCTCATGGATCACACCGCCAAGGACGGCAGCCCCAAGATCCTCGACGAGTGCACCCTGCCCCTCACGGGCCAGGCCTGCGTCCACCGCGTCATCACCGACCTGGGCGTCATCGACGTCACCTACAACGGCCTGGTCCTAGTCGAAACCGCCCCCGGCGTCACCCACCACGACATCACCGCCGCCACCGCCGCGAAACTGCACACCGCCGCTTGAGGCACGACAACCGATACCTCGTCTGCGTACGCCCAGGACGAGGTCCGGCACATCCACCCTCCAGCCCCCGGCACGCCCGGAACTGCACCAACCAGTTCGGTTCGCCGACTTCACCGACGCCAAAGGCATCGACCGGAATCGGGCGGCAGTTTCAACCATGGATGCACCACGATTTCCGCCGCGACCATCCCTGTTCACAGAGGTACACATGCTCACAGTGACTGGCAGCTGGCCGGGCACCGAGCCTGTACGGGATAAGCCCTCCCTCACCATCTACCAGGTCAACGACGACCAAGGCTGAGGAACCCACCATGAAGAAGCTTCCCGCCGAGCGCGGCCGCGTCGCCGTCATCGGCGCCGGGCCCGGTGGCATGGCCGCCGCACTCTCCGTCCACCAGGCCGGCCACGACGTCGTGCTGTTCGAGCGCTACCCGCATGCCCGACCCGCCGGCAACATCCTCAACCTGTGGCCGCCACCCATCAAGGCACTCGGGCTGCTCGGAGTGAACACCGAGGACCTGGGTGCGCCCTGTACCGCCGAGTTCCGCAACGCCCGCGGCCACCGCCGAGTCCTCGCGGCCCTTCCGGAGCAGGTTGTCCGCGACTACGGCGGTGGCTTCATCGGCCTGCTGCGCCCCGAGCTGTACGAGCGGCTGCTCGACGCGCTGCCCGAGGGAGTCCTGCAGGACAACCACACGGTGGAGCGCGTCGAGCAGGACGAGAGCGGTGTTCGACTGCACCTCGCGGACGGACGAGTCCACGAGGCGGACCTCGTGATCGGCGCGGACGGCATCGATTCCCTGGTCCGCCGCACGCTGTGGGGCGACAGCCGCAAGCGCGAGCACAACCTGCACATCTTCGGCGGCTACACCTTCGACGAGAGCGTCGCGACAGAGCCCGGGATGTGCGTCCTCTCCCACACCCGCACTGTGCAGGGCAGCTGGACCGCCATCCGCAACAAGGGACGTGACGGCCACCAGTGGTGGATGCTCGAAGCGTTCGACGCAAGCCGGGAATTCACCGGGGACCTGCACTCTAGGCCTGCTGGGACTGCCGGGCGGTGTGCGGCTTGCGGGGGGGCCTCGAAGGCGTCGAGTGCCTGGCGGACAGCGGTGTAGTCGCTCAGGTCCACCCGGTGACTCCACCCCCAGTTCGATCCTCACTCAGCTCGGTGAGATCGACCGGGTCGAAGCCCGCTTCACCGCACTTCTCGGCCTCGGCCCTGGCGAGACACACGACACCGCTTCCTGAACCACGTGGCTGGGGCCGCGCCCGCGCCCGGCGGGGCGGGCGTTTGTCCCAGAACAGCAGGGCGCCCGACGCACGCCCCGGCACAGAACGCCAAGCGTTCATCGGGAAGTCGAGAACAACCTCTCCTAGGCTCCGCGACCGTCGGTCAACGCATCGCTGGGATCCGCTTGGAAGTGGCCGAGCGCGGATGGGGTTCGCCGCCGACAACAACTCGGCCACCAGCCGGTCACGGGTACGCCGAGCACCCCGGCGTTCGAGGAGTCGCTGCGCCACAATGCGCCCCTGCAGTACGTTCTGCGCACTGTGACGCAGGAGCGGTAGATCTCCGGCTGCCCCGTCAAACCCGGCGACCGCCTGGCCGTCAGCCTCCGGTCGGCCAACTGGGACGACCGGGCCTGGGGCGCCGACGCCGCGGACTACTCTCTCGACCGCCCGGCGGGACAGGCCACTCCCATGACCTTCGGCTACGGCATCCACACCTGCCTCGGCGCACCACTGGCCCGGTTGGAGTCCCGCGTCGTCCTGGAACAGCTGCTGGGGCGCTTCCCCGAACTGCGGCTCGCTCCGGGTTATCGCCGTGAGCCCCCCGGTCATGGTCCGCCGCCCGGCTCGACTCGACGTCGTGCTCTGATCTGAGCGGGGCTTCTCCCGAGGACGGCGCCGTGCTCATCGGCTATGCGCGCTCGGCCGGCCGGAAGACCGTCGCCCGCCACGAGGGCGTCGGCCGGGCCGCGGAGCAGCTCAGGGCCGGACAGCCGACGGTCACCACGCGATCAGCCGGCACGGTCATCGAGGGGGTGTGCTTGCCCGCAGGACGACGTTCGTGTCGACCGGTACGATCCGCGAGGCGTCATCGTCGGAGAGCGCGAGCTCCATTGCCCGGAACCCGACCTGCTGGAGAGGGACGGTCACGGAGGTCAGCTCCGGGACGACGTCCACCGCCGGGCCGATGTCGTCGAAGCCGGCGACGGCGATGTCCTGGCCAGGGACAAGCCCGGCGTCGCGGAATGCGGTCATCACGCCGATCGCCATGACGTCGCTGACCGCGAAGACGAGTTCCGTGCCGTCCAGTCCCCGCCGGACGAGCTCCCGGGCCGCCGCACATCCCCCTCGGCGACTGAACTCGGCTTCGACCACCAGCCGCTCGTCGACGTCGATGCCGAACTCGCGCAGGCCCTCCACGAAACCGCTGCACCGGTCACGGGACGTCCTGAGGCCGGTGCCCGCTCGGACCACCGCGAACCGCCGGTAGCCGAGCCCTACCAGCGCGCGGGCAAGCTGCCGCGCTCCACCGTAGTTGTCGATGCTGACGGTGCGGAACGGCAGGTCGTGCTGGCTTACCAGGACCACGCTGCCGCCCGCTTCCCGGTAGGCATCGAGTTCCTCGACCAGAGCATCGCGGGTGCCGGTGCCGTCGATGCGACTGCCGGTCATGATGATGACGCGGGGGCGCAGGCCGCGCAGCGTCCCCACGATCTGGAGTTCCCGCTCCGGGGAGCGGTCCGCGACCGCCATGGTCACAATGAGTCCGGCAGCCTCCGCTGCCTGCGTCACCCCTGCCGCGATGGAGGAGAAGTACGGGTCGTCGACACCGCTGACGACCAGCGCGGCGATGTTCGTCGAACCCCGCGCGATCGCCTGGGCGGACAGGTGCGGTGCGTAGTCCAGTTCCGCGGCCGCGGTGAGCACACGGTCGACGTTCTCCTGCCGGACGTTGCGGACGCTGCCGTTGAGCACCCGCGACGCCGTCGCCTGTGAGACGCCCGCTGTCCGCGCCACATCATGCAGGGTCACCTGGCGCCCCTCGGATACGGCCTCCCCGCGACGCCGTACAGGCGCTGCCGCCCCATCTTCCATGCCGCACATTGTGCACCGAGCCGCCCTGCGCCTGGAAGCCGCGGATTCACTACCGAGGGTCACTCCGTAGGCCGGTGCGCTTACTGCGCCGCACATGCCTGCCGGAATCCAACCGGGCCGACGCAACCACCTTCCAGCCGGGCGACCGTATCCCGAGTCAGTCACCGGCGCTTTCGTCCTCACGTCGGCGACCTGGCCAGGGATATCCTCGGGTAGCGTCGACGGCGGCTCGTTTTCGTGGTGCGGGAGGAACAGCACGATGCCCCATTCAGCGAGGCCGACCGTCACCCTGCGTGACGTGGCGGCGGCCGCCGGTGTGTCGGTCCCGACCGCGTCGCGAGTGCTGGGCGGCAGTTCCCGGACGGTCGCGGAGGAATACCGACAGCGCGTCCTCTCCGCCGCGGCTGCGTTGCGCTACACCCCGGACGCCTCGGCCCGGGCGATGCGGCGCGCGAACGACTCGATCGCGGTGGTCGGCGACGACCTCACGACCCCGTCGATGGGAATAGTCGCCGCGGCGATGGAACGGCAGGCGCGCAACGCCGGGGCCTTCGTAACCGTCTCGTCGACCCACGGCACCGCCGAGCGGCAGCTCGAAACCGTCCGGCTGCAGCGTGCACTCCGGCCGCGTGCGCTCATCCTGACCTCGAGCCGCCTCGACACGAACGCCCTGGGCGGCCGCCTGCTCGACGAGTTGCTCGGCTACGAACGCGAGGGCGGCCGGGTGGTGATCGTCGGCGACACCGACATGCCGTTCGACTCCATCAGCTTCGACAATCACGGCCCCGCGAAGGAGTTGGGCACCTATGTCGCCGGGTCGGGACACAGGCACGTGACGATCCTCGCCGGCGCGCGCGGGCAGGGGAACGTCTCCGCCCGTACCGCGGGCTTCATGGCCGGGCTCCGCGACGGCTGCGTCGAGGAGCGGCACATCCGGATCACGCACTGCACGGTGAGCCGCCAAGGGGGGTTCGACGCGGCGCGGCGTCTGGTCGCCGAGAATCCGCCCCACGCCGTCCTCGCCGCAAACGACACCATCGCCATCGGTGCGATGTCCGCCTTCCGGGCTGCCGGGGTGGCGGTGCCGGGCGACGTATCGGTGACCGGTTTCGACGACATCGAGCTCGCCATCGACGTGACTCCGCGGCTGACGACCGTGTCATTGCCGCTGGCACAGGCAGGTGCCGCAGCGGTCCGCCTCGCGCTCGCGGATCGTGCGGAAACAGAGCATCTGATGATGCGCGGGCAGGTCGTGGTGCGCGACAGCACGGCGATCCGCGTCGCCTGAACCGCTCCTGAGCCGATCACTCCGGCCGACGCACACAGCGTCTACAGGCCAACGGAACCTGACACGTCAAAGCCGCATCTTTACCCGCTGACCGACGCTTGACGCCTTCGATCACGGGCGGGCATTCTGCGCGGAATGCGATTTCCCACCAGGAAACGACTCCTCCACCGGGCGGGCCCCGCCTCTGCGATCCCACACGACCGGCCCCGGACCGAGTCTCAGTACATGCCTCACTCGCACCCGTACCCCCTCCGAGGAGGATCTCCCGCACAGAACGTCACCTTCGACGGCGTGGGCGCGGCCAGCGGAGGAGGTGGCAACACCCGCCTGCTGGCCGACTACCCGGTCACCCAGCGCAACCAGATCCTGTACTACTTGCTCAAGCCCGGTTACGGCGCGGCCCTGCAGATCGTCAAGGTCGAAGTCGGCGGCGACGTCAACTCCACCGACGGCACACCCACCGACCAGTGGGTCACCAACGGCAGCAACAACCAGCGATGGAAGCTGGTCAAGGTCTCGTGACTGGCTGAGCACGCGACCGATCCCACGGGGCGGGGCAGCCCGGACCGCCGGTCTGCCACGCCCCGCGCCCCGCGCCCCGGGAGCCAGGAGATCCGCATGCACCGCTGGGCCCCGCCTGGAAGCGGGTACTTGAGCAGCCAGCACGGAGCGCCGTCCGAAGCCACCGGGCTGCCACGGCTCGCTGTCACCTGGTGCCGTCAACGTCCGGCAGGACCCTCCGTAACGCTGACGCATTCATCTGTTCCAAACCTTGACGCACTCGATCGCAGCTGGGCACACTGCGCGGAATACGATTTCCCGCTACGGCCCCAGGGGCAGGCGCGAGATTCTCGAGGGCCGGCTTCACATCCGGGAGGGCACTGTGACACTGGAAGCACGGCTCATGGAGCCACCGCCGAGCTCAGCCCTCGATGAGGCATGTCCGGCCGGACCCGTGCCCATGCCGTCGCGCGCCCGTCGGCGTGTCCACCGCGCGGTCCCGAACTGCCCGCGCCCCGAGTCGTTACGCGACGTCCCGGCTGGAGGCGTCACGACAGGAGCCAGTACCTCACCACCCCAGACGACAAGAAGAGGACCATGACCGTCGACCGAAGACTTGTGTCACGAGCGACAGCCGCCGCATTGTGCGCGCTGGCAGTCGTGCTCGCGTCGATCGTGCTCATACCCGCGCAGCGGGCCTTCGCCGCGGGCACCACGTACTACGTAAGTATGAGCGGCAGCGACAGCAATGCCGGAACCAGCAGCAGCGCGCCTTGGCGCTCGCTGAGCAAGGTGAACTCGAAGACGTTCCAGCCCGGCGACACCATTCGTTTCGAGTCCGGTGACAGCTGGACCGGGCAGCTGTGGCCGAAGGGCTCCGGCGCCGACGGCGCCCCGATCTCCATCGACAGCTACGGGGCGGGCGCCAAGCCGAAGATCGCCGGCCAGGGCACGGTCAGCGACGCGGTGCGGCTGTTCAACCAGCAGTACTGGGAAATCCGCAACCTCGACGTGTCCAACGCGGTGCCCACCGGGACGACAGACGGTTCGAAGCTCGGCGACTTCCGTGGCATCGGCGTGCATGGCAACAACGGCCAGACCCTGCACCACTTCGTGATCGACTCGGTCGACGTGCACGACGTCACCGGCGAGGTCAAGTGGGTCGGCGGCAGCACTGCCAACAACAAGCCGGGCATCACCTTCGGGCAGGGCTGGGACCGTTCGAAGAACACCGGCGGCATCGCCTTCCTCACCGGCGTCCAGGACATCACCGCGCCCGGCGCCCCCACGATGCTCGACGGCATCACCGTGCAGAACTCCACCATCAAGAACACCTCGTTCAACGGAATCGTCACGAAGCAGTACGCCGGTGACGCGCCCGGTGCCGTGTACACCGGCTGGGGCAAGCGCGCCACGGCCAGCGACCCCAACTGGAAGCCGTACACCAACGTCACGTTCCGCGGCAACTACATCACGCAGGCGAACACCCCCTTCGGCTGCAACGGCATCTACATCACCGGCGTCCGGGGCGGGCTCGTCGAAGGCAACGTGATCGACCGGGTCGGTGTCTCCGGCGTCGAGACCAACATGGCCGACAGCATCACCGTCCAGCACAACGAGATCATGGGTACCCGCCTCTCGTCCGGCGGTGCCGACCAGAATGCCCTGGACCCCGACATCGGCACCACCAATCAGCTGTTCCAGTACAACTACCTCCACGACAACGGCGACGGCATCCTGCTGTGCGCGTGCAACTCCGCGGTCAAGTTCGGCAGCGTGGTGATCCGCTACAACGTCATCACCGGCAGCAAGCGGTGGAACATCCACATGTCGCAGCAGACCGGCTCGGTGGCACACGTCTACAACAACACCTTCGCCAACACCGATTCGCCGACCATGGTGACCGGCGGTGTCGGCGGCAAGGTCACGTTCACCAACAACCTGTTCGTCTCCGGACAGTCCGCACCCCAGTTCAGGCAGCAAGCCAGCATCGTCTACAACAACAACGGGTACTCGTCCAACCTGACGACTCGGCCCTCGTCCGACGTGAACGCCGTGGTCGGCGCTCCGCAGTTCGTGAACGCCGCCGTCACGGGGCCCTACGGCGACGAGAACGGCACGAGACTCGCCACGGCGACGAACTTCGCGCTCCAGTCAGGATCGGTCTTCGCCGACGCCGGTGCCACGATCACCGGCAACGGCGGCCTCGACTACTCCGGGGCAACCGTGCCGATCGGGAACGGTCCGGAGATCGGTGCCCTCGAACGAGGCGCGCCCAACATCGCGTTCACGGACACCTTCGACGGCCTGGCGACCGGCGCGCTCGCCAACGGGACCAACGGATGGCGAGTCATCTCGACCAACAACGACGTCTCCGTGGTGGGGACGCCGTCCGCCACCGACAAGAGCGTCCGGCTGACCCGCACCATCGAAGGCGGCGGCACCGACGGGACCAACCT
Source organism: Streptomyces sp. ADMS (assembly GCF_033441795.1). NCBI lineage: Bacteria > Bacillati > Actinomycetota > Actinomycetes > Kitasatosporales > Streptomycetaceae > Streptomyces > Streptomyces sp. ADMS. Next base: position 14,203 of record NZ_JAVFVX010000097.1, read on the forward strand.
CGGCCGGCTCTTCAGCACCCCGCTGCAGGGCGTGGTGACCATCGACGCGCAGGTGATGCGCAACGACACGCAGGCCGGCTGGTTCGGGCTGCCCTACCTGTACAACGCCAGCGGCGCCCCGGTCGTCAGCGTCGCGTTCGCGCGCGGTGAGATCCACGCGTACGAGGGAACCACGGACCGTGTGATCGGTACGTACACCACTGGCAAGTGGTACCCGGTCAAGCTCATTGTGGACACCGTGAACCAACGCTTCGACCTGGACATCGACGGCCGGCGCGTGTTGAACGACGCGGCGTTCCGCACCTCGATGCCGGGGATCGCGAAGGTCGCGTGGTACTCGAACGGGGGCGAGCGCGGGGCCGTGCACGTGGACGACGTCCGCATCTCCCGCGGTACCGGATTCGGCCAGTGACAGCCAGGTCCAACTGGTGGCGCGGCATTAGGGTAAGTGCACCCAAGCCAGCAAGCGCTTCCACCTTCTAGAGTGCCCAGTTCAAGCTGATGCCCTGACAAAGAGAAATCAGCTCTGCCAGGCCGATATTGGCCTGGCAGAGCTGATTTCCGTACTGATCAACGTGGTGAAATCTGCTGCAGCCTGTCACTTACCACCGGCACATAAAATTTGGTGATACCGGCCATATTGGGATGCGTTCCCGATCCCTCCGTGCCAGGGAAACCGTCGACCAGGTCGTCGAATGTGTATTTCGCACGCTGAGCGTCATCGCGCGTGTCGAACGTGGTATCCCCGAAGATGTCGGCAATGGCGATGTCCCACTTGCGACAGGCCTGCAGGGTCACCTTACGCAGCGCCACCTGGGTGCCCCAGTCCCGCGAACCGAGTTTGTGGGCGGCGACGTACACGATTCGGGCGGTCGGCCATTTCCGCTTCATCGTGTGCAGCGTCCTGTCCAGTTCGCCCGCGTAGGTGCCGATCGCGTAAGCGCGGTCCCTGAAGATGGACTGGGCGTCGTTGGTGCCTCCGTCAAAGATGACGAAGTCCGGCGCGATGTCGGTCGCCTCCTCGACCTGCGCAAGTATCTGCCCACCGGAAGCATGGGGGTCGGCGGCGATGGTCGCGCCGTTCCGGGCGAACTTGGTGAGAGGCATGCCCTCGCGCTCTGAAACGAGGTCCACAAAACTGTGCGGATACGCATGTCCGTACACAATGCTGTCCCCGAAGGCATAGACACTCTTGCCCGCCAACCCACTGTTCACATCATTCTCCCTGCGACTTCGCTATTTCAGGCTTGATTTTAGGCAGAACATTGACCCACTGGGCGATCAGCCCGTAAATTGCAGTAATAGAAAGCGCTTACTGTCATGAACTGGAGTGTTGACACACACATGAGCACAACCAACACCGGATTGCCCGGGGGCGTCGCCGTCTCGCATCTGTCGGTGTACGACTGGCCCGCCGCCGACGGGGCGTGCGGCGGCACCCCTCATATGCACCTGGCCTGTTCGGAGGCCTACGTCGTCACCGGCGGACGCGGGGCCGTGCAGACGCTGACCGCATCCGGGTACGAGGTCACTCCGCTCCAGGCTGGCACGGTCGCCTGGTTCACGCCCGGCACCATCCACCGGCTGGTCAACGAGAGTAATTTGCGAATCACGGTTCTGATGCAGAACAGCGGGCTGCCGGAGGCGGGGGACGCGGTCCTCACGTTGCCCCCCGAGTACCTGACCGATCCGGAGACGTACGCCCGTGCCACCGCCATCCCGACCCACGCGCCCGAGGAGGAACAGGAGCGTGTCGCCCGGGCCCGGCGGGACCTCGCCCTGGAGGGTTACCGGGCACTGCGGGAGGCCGAGGGGCCACAGGCCCTGGCCGCGTTCCACCGGGCTGCCGCCGCGCTGGTACGGCCGCGCATCGCCGAGTGGCGCGAGCGGTGGCGCCAAGGTGCCGAGGTCTCCGCCGCGGCCACTGGGGCGCAGCTCGACTGGCTGGAGCGGGGGGAGTCCCCCCATCTCGCGGATGCCGCCGTGAGGTCCGAACAGCCCGTTGCCCGTCGGAAGTTCGGGATGTGCGGTCGGCTCGACGTCTACCAGAACTGATGCAAGTGTGCGCTTGAGGCCCGGCAGCGTACGCGGCCGGGCCGGCTCGCGCCTGAAGCCGACAGGAGGGCAGCGCCGGCAGGGGGACGGACGGGGGCCGCCGGCCCGCGCCCACTCCGGCAGCGCCCGCCCTTGGTCACCGCCGGCGGCTGGGATGCCTGGTCGCGGGCGGCTCGCCCGTCGACTCCCGCCAGACGATGCGGAGGAGGGGTTCGTCCTTCGCCTCGGGCACCGTATCGCGCAACCCCGCGATCAGCTTGGCCATGGCCGTACTGCCGAGTTGTTCGAGCTCCACGTCGACGGTGGTCAGGGACGGGGTCATGAACTGCCCGACCCCCGCGTTGTCCCAACCGGTCACGCTGAGGTCGCCAGGCACGTCCCAGCCGCGCTCCCGGGCGCCCCGGACGACACCGGCGGCCACGAGGTCGTTGGCCGCGATCACCGCGGTCGGGCGCGAACGGCTCGAGAGCGACCGTATCGCCTCGATGCCGGACTCTCCCGACCAGTCTCCGTCGAAGACGCCGACGGACTCGACCCCGAGGCGTTCGACGGTGTCCAGATAGCTCTGCCTGCGCGCCCTGGCGGAAGCGAATTGCGCGTCGCCCGCCACATGAAGAAACCGGGAGTGGCCGAGCGACGCCAAGTGCTCGATCATCCGCACCACGGGCGTGGCGTCGGCCAGTTGCCCGATGCCGCGCATCTCGTCGTCGAAGTCGGCAGAGATCACCACGGTCGTCCGCTGGTGCAGTTTGCTCTCCACCGCGGGTAGCACGGGGGCGAGGGAGAGAATGCCCTCGTACTGTCCCGAGTCGGCGAGTTCCAGCAGGCGTTCGCTCCTCGCGCGAACGCCGCCCCCCGCGCTCACGACGTCCACGAAATACCCTCCGGCCTGTGCCGTCGCGCTGGCTCCTGCCAGCATGCGGGACGGGTTGAAAGCCATGGCGGGCATGAGGATCGCCAGCCGGCCGGTCTTCCGCGTGCGCATGGACCGCGCCACCAGGTTGGGGCGGTAGTCGAGTTCGCGTATGGCCGTCTCCACGCGTTCCAGGGTCGCGGGCTTCAGCCCGCCGTTGAACCGCAGATACCGCGACACCGTCTGGGGTGACACACCGGCGAGTCGCGCCACATCGGTGATCGTAGGCCGTCGTCGCGCCGTGTCAGCGCCATCCATCCGCTTCCCCCACCTTCCGCCAACGTTCGGTGAAGTCAGAGACTACACACTCTTGACGCAAAAAGTGATCGTTCACTATGGTCCTCGCAACCCACAAAGTGAACGATCACTTTTCGGGTGACGCGTGGCCCGGGACGGGCCCGCACCACTGTGTGCCGATGCCGCCGCTCAAGGGAGCAGTGCCGTGAGCTCCATCAACGAACTACGCCGACTGCGCGGGTCCCAAAAGGGCGTGCGACAGCAGAACAAGGCGGCGTTCTTCTTCCTACTGCCATGGTTCGTCGGGCTCTTCGGGATCACTCTCGGCCCGATGCTGGCCTCGCTCTACCTCAGCTTCACCAAGTACAACCTGCTGCAGCCGCCGCAGTTCAGCGGACTCGACAACTGGACGCGCATGGTCGACGACGAGCGTCTGCACAAGTCGCTCGAAGTGACTTTCAGCTATGTCCTCGTCTCCGTCCCGCTGCAACTGGCGATGGCCCTGGGGCTCGCCCTGCTGCTGGACAGGGGAGTGCGTGGACTTGCCTTCTACCGCTCCGTCTTCTACCTGCCGTCACTGATCGGCGGCAGCGTGGCGATCGCCGTGCTGTGGCGCGCGATGTTCGGGACCAACGGCCTTGTCAACGAGGCCCTGGCCCTCGTCGGAGTCCAAGGGCAGGGCTGGATCTCGGAGCCGGGAACGGCGCTGTCGACCCTCGTCGTCCTGAACGTCTGGACCTTCGGCTCCCCCATGGTGATCTTCCTCGCCGGGCTGCGGCAGATTCCGACCTCCCTCTACGAGGCGGCCTCCGTCGACGGCGCGAAGCGCTGGCGCCAGTTCCGCAGCATCACCATTCCGCTGCTGACGCCCATCATCTTCTTCAACCTGGTGCTGCAGATCATCCACGCCTTCCAAACCTTCACCCAGGCCTTCGTGGTCTCCGGTGGCACCGGAGGCCCCGCCGACTCCACCCTCTTCTTCTCGCTGTACCTGTACCAGCGCGGGTTCGGCCACTTCGACATGGGATACGCGTCCGCGCTCGCGTGGGTCCTGCTCCTCATCGTCGCGGCCTTCACCGCCGTCAACTTCTGGGCCTCAAAGTACTGGGTGTTCTACGATGACTGACCGCACCGCAGCCGTCCCCGCCTCGCTGTTCGCCCCCCGCCCTCACCCGATACGCCGGATCAGGCGTGCGGTGCGCGCCCCTCTCAAGCACTTCCTGCTGGCTCTCTGCGCCCTGACGATGCTCTACCCCGTCCTGTGGATGGTGGTCAGCTCGCTGCGTCCCAACAGCCAGATCTTCCGCAGCGCGGGACTCGCCCTGACGCACCCGCGCTTCGAGAACTACAGCAAAGGCTGGACCGCCTTCGCCGAACCGTTCAGCTACTACATGACCAACTCGGTCATCGTCGTGACCGGCGCGATCCTCGGGAACCTCCTCGCCTGCTCCCTGGCCGCGTACGCGTTCGCCAGGCTGGAATTCCGGGCGAAGCGCGTCTGGTTCGCCATCATGCTCGTCACCATCATGCTGCCGATCCACGTGATCATCGTGCCCCAGTACGTCCTGTTCTCGGAGCTCGGCTGGGTCAACACGTTCCTGCCCCTGATCGTGCCGAAGTTCCTGGCGACCGACGCCTTCTTCATCTTCCTGATGGTGCAGTTCATCCGGGGCATCCCGCGCGAGATCGACGAGGCCGCACGGATCGACGGAGCCGGGCACGCGCGGATCTTCTTCTCCCTCATCCTCCCGCTGATGGTCCCGGCGCTGGCGACCACCGCGATCTTCACCTTCATCTGGACCTGGAACGACTTCTACACCCAGCTCATTTATCTGACCGACCCGGACATGTACACCACGCCTCTCGCGCTGCGCACCTTCGTCGACCAGCAGACCGCGACGGACTGGGGCTCGGTGTTCGCAATGAGTGTCGTGTCGCTCGTTCCCGTCTTCCTCGTCTTCCTCGCCGGACAGCGCTTCCTGCTGCGCGGCATCGCGACCACCGGCGGCAAGTAACTGCGGGGCCACTGCCGGACATGCGGAGGCGACCGACCCTTGACCGCTCGGGAGCACCGCAGCCACCAACCCGACCCACCCCATCAAGAACAGGACAAGCACATGAACCCCAGCCCCTTGAGACGCGTCGCGATCGGAGCGGTCGCCTCACTCTCGCTCGCACTGACCGCCTGCTCCGGCGGCAGCACCGGATCCGCTCCCGAGCTCGGCGACAAGCCGGTCACCATCCGCGCCACCTGGTGGGGAGCCGACGCCCGCGCCCAGCTCACCAACGAGGTCATCGCGGCGTTCGAGAAGAAGTACCCCGATATCAAGGTCAAGGGTCAGTACAAGGACTGGAACGGCTACTGGGACGCGCTCGCCACGACGACCGCGGCCAAGGACTCTCCCGACGTCGTCCAGATGGACGAGCTGTATCTCGCGTCGTACGCAGACCGCGGAGCGCTGTACGACCTCGGCAAGGCCAAGAAGCTCCTCAGCACCTCGCAGTTCGACGACCAGGCCCTGGCCACCGGTCAGGTCGACGGAACACAGTACGCGATTCCCGTCGGCATCGGCGTCATGTCCGTCGTCGTGAACACCGACCTGTTCAAGAAGTACGGGGTGAAGCTTCCCGACGACAAGACGTGGACGTGGGACGACTACGCCAAGATCGGGAAGCAGCTGACCGACAAGAGCGACGGCAGGATCCATGGTGTAGCCGGGGCACCCGGATTCGACGCCGGCAGTCTCAAGTACTGGGCTCGTCAGCAGGGCGAAAACCTCTTCGACAAGGACGGCAACGTCTCGTTGCAGCCCGAGACCCTCGCCGGCATGTGGAAGTACGGTCTGGACCTGGTCTCCTCCGGGGCCAGCGCCAAGGCCTCGACGATGGTCGAGGACCTGACCGCCGGTGTCACCGCCGGCAGCTTCGCCACCGGCAAGGCGGCCATGATGGGGGCCTACAACACGCAGGTCACCGCGCTGCAGGAGGCGACCGGCGCCAACCTGAAGCTGCTGCAACTGCCCCGCGTCGGCGACACCAAGGCGAACTTCTTCAAGCCCTCGATGTACTGGGCGGTCTCCAGTCAGAGCAAGCACCCGGCCGAGGCAGCCGCGTTCGTCAACTTCATGCTCAACGACCAGAAGGCCGCCGACATCCTCAAGACGGAGCGCGGAATCCCCGCCAACAAGGAGATGCTGAAGCACCTCCAGCCGGGTCTGGCCGGGACCGACAAGGCGGCAGCCGACTACATGAACGCGGTGACCCCGGGTGAGTCGCCGGTCGTGACCCCCAACGGCGGAAGCGGCATCGAACCGCAGCTGCAGCGCTACAGCCAGGAGGTCTACTTCAAGAAGACCTCGCCCGAAGCCGCCGCGAAGGCCTTCATCAAGGAGCTCCAGGGCGAGATCGACGCGGCCAAGTGACCTCCTCCCCGGGGGCCGTCGCCGCTGCCCACGGCCCCCGGGAGCCCCACGAGAAGTGGGCCAGGAACCAAGAGAGAGAAAACACTCATGCCCAGCCCCCGGCCGCCGTACCGCGTGGCCATCATCGGCACCGGCGGTATCGCCCACGCTCATGCCGAAGCCCTCACCGAACTCTCCGAACGCGCCCGGCTGGTCGCCGTCGCCGATGTCGACCCCACCCGCGCCGCCGAGTTCGCCGACCGATTCTCCGTGCCGCACGTCTTCAACGACCCGCAGGTTCTGCTGGACAGCGAAGATCTCGATCTCGTACACATCTGTACGCCACCGCAGACCCACGTATTCCTGGCCGCCATGGCGATGCAGGCCGGCGTAACCGCCCTGGTGGAGAAGCCGACGGCGCTGAGCCTGCGCGAGATGGACCACCTGGCCGCCGTGCAGGAGCGGACCGGCTCCAAGGTCCTGACCGTCTTCCAGCACCGCTACGGCGCGGCGGCCGTACGCCTGCGCCGGCTGGCCCGCGCCGGCGCACTGGGCCGGCCACTGGTCGCCGCCTGCGAGACCCTCTGGTACCGGCCCGACGCGTACTTCGAGGTGCCGTGGCGGGGACGCTGGGACGTCGAGGGAGGCGGTCCCACGATGGGACACGGCATCCACCAGTTCGACCTGATGCTGTCGGTCCTCGGCCCCTGGTCGCTGATCACCGCACTCGCCGAACGCCAGGCCCGGCCCACGGACACCGAGGACGTCTCGGTCGCCGCCGTCCGGTTCGACAACGGAGCCCTCGCCACGGTCGTCAACTCCCTGCTGTCCCCCCGGGAGACCTCGCGCCTGCGCTTCGACTTCGAATACGCCACGGTCGAACTCGAGCACCTCTACGGCTACCGCGAGGAGCACTGGCGGTTCACGCCGGCCCCCGGTCACGAGGAGCTCTCGGCCCTCTGGGCCGACGGTGACGAGCCGGACATCACGAGCGGCCACAGGCTCCAGATCGAGGCCGTGTTCGACGCCTGGGAGACCGGACAGGAACCCGGCGTCTGTCTGCAGGACGCGCGCCGCACGCTGGAGTTCGCGGCGGCGACGTACGCCTCGGCCTTCCGCGGTGTCCCCGTCGCAGCGGGCGAACTGACCGACGACGACCCGTTCGCGGTCAGCATGGACGGCGGCGCCGTGCCGTGGGAACCGGTCAAGGAGGCCCTGGTATGAACGCTCTTGAGATCCGCCACGACCTCGGCGCCTCAATCACGGTCCGCGACGGCGGCACCGAGCTGTTCCGCTACGTGTACCAGCCGGACACCGTCCAGCTGGAATCACCCAAGCCCTACATCCATCCCCTGCGCACCCGCGCCGGCAAGGCGGTCAGCCTGTTCCGTCCCCACGACCACGTGTGGCACAAGGGCATCGCGTGGTCCCTGCCCCACGTCGGCGAGCAGAATTTCTGGGGCGGTCCCACGTACATCCACGGACGCTTCTACGTCCAGCTGGAGAACAACGGAACCCAGGCCCACCGCCGGGTCGTCGACCTGGACAGGGCCGACGGAACGGCGACGTTCGCCCACGACCTGGACTGGACCACCCAGTCCGGCGCGCTGTTCTTCACCGAACGCAGGACGCTGCGAGCGAGGCTGATCTCCACGCACGCCTGGGCGTTGACGTTCGAGACGCGGATGACGAACGTCTCCGGAACGGACGTCGCCATGGGATCACCGACCACCAAGGGGCGGGAGAACGCAGGCTACGGCGGCCTGTTCTGGCGGGGCCCGCGGTCGTTCACCGGCGGGCAGTTCGTGACCGAGGAAGGTCTGGGTGGCGACGAGGTCCGCGGGCGGCGCATGGAGTGGATGGGTTTCGCGGGACGCCACGACGAGACGGACGCACAGTCGCTCGTACTCATGGTCGACGACGCGGCCAACCCGAGTCACCCACCGCAGTGGTTCGCCCGGACCGCGGAGTTCGCCTGCCTCAATCCGGCACCGTTCTTCAGCGAGGAGCTGACCGTCGAGGACGGCGCGACCGTGCGGTTCCGTTATGGGGTGGGTATCGCCGACGCCGACGCGAGCGCGGCTCCCGCACTCGCCGACGCGGTACGCCGGGCGCTCACACGGTCGGATACTCCGTCCGCACGTGCCGCAGAATCCTCTTCAGGGCGCTTCGCGGCAGGGTGAGCCGACCCTGCTCGCTACGCAAGCCCCGGCGTGCGCTCCCCGCTCACCAGGGAGTGCACGCCTTCCTCGCCACCCCGGCTGCTGCGATCGCCGTAGACGCAAGTGCCTGCGAACGGCAGCGAGGAAGTACCAGACACGTAAGCATGATGGCGGCCCTGATTGTCCGCTCGAACGCAGGACGGCCCCCGCCTACGTCACCTTTCATACGTTGATGCCACAGGTACCGGCTCGTCGAGGACTGCCGCCACATGACCCGCCGGTACGAGGCCGACTTGCTCGACAGTGGGCACGCGGTGGTGCGGGTTCACACCCGGCTGATGGCCGGCGCACGACGCTCAGCCCGGGAGCGCGGGAAATCCGACCCGGTTGACGCCGAGGCGGTGGCCCGGGTCGCTCCGCTCGAGCCCGACACCTGCCCAAGGCATGCCTGGACGGCCCGATTCGGGACATCAAACTGCTGGTCGACCAACGGCGTCCGGTGGCCCAGCGCACCGCAATCGGCAACAGGCTGCGCTGCTTCCTGCACGAACTCGACCCGGAGCTGGCCGTCGCCTCTCGCGGCCTGCGCCGCCTGTGCATCGTGGACCACCTGGCCCAAGCCTTGATCCAGCATCGCGGGACGCTCGCGGCCATCGCTGCCGAACTGGTCGCGGACTGCCGCCGTCTCTCACTTTTGGAGCTGCAGCCGTACCTCTCCCAACTGCTGAGAGGGTCCGAAGGCACACACTCCGTCGAGGCAGTCGTGATGAAGTCGTCTGCGGCTCCCCCGCCAGCAGCGCCTCACTGATGGGCCAACCAGTCGGATGGGGTCATGTCATTCGGGCTGTGTCCGTCCGGCCCGCATGACGTCAGTCGTAGTCGGCAGGCGAGGACGACGGGGCGCTCCGCAGCGAGTCGAGAACCCGAGGCGAGGCCTGCAGTGCCGTGCGCTGCATCAGGTCCACGACACCACGGGTGCCTGCCATCTCCGATCCGCCGCCGGCCCGGCCGGGGCCCCCGTGCTTCAGGGCCGCGAGCGGCGATCCGTGGCCGGTGGTCTGCGCCATGTTCATCGAGTCCAACAGGTGCAGTACGGCGACCCCGGGAAGGTGCGCGTGATCGACGCCGACTCCGGACGAGGGGCGTTCCTCGACACCCTTCTCGTCTCCGCCGACCCGGACGCCACAGCTCACGTGACGGACCTGGCGGCGCGCGGCCGGGGTAGCCTCGCGGCCTCCGTCGTCGGCGACGACCTCGCCTGGACGACCGCCTTCGTCCAAGAGGCGGCTCCCTGGCACGGCCGAGCAGCCACACCCAACTCAGCTCGGGTTGCGAGGAGATTCGTTGCGCAGCCTCCAGATTTCCTTCCCCAGCCGGGCGTGATCGGCCGCGAACAGCGGGTCGGGCGCGTCGGCCCACTGCACCGCGAGTCTGACCCCGCATTCCCTGCCCAGCTGATGGATCCGGTAAACGCCGTCATGCCAGGCGCTGGCGCTGTCCCGGCTTCCGCATACACGGCACGTCGACGACCACTGGCAGCGGCTCGCCGGGATGGATTGTCGGCTCCGGACAGTAGGCGATGTTCCCCCACCCACGCTGCCAGTCTCGCCAGGACTCGTCTGCCTTCACCTGCCGAATGCCACGCGCTTTGTCCGCTCGGCGACTGCAGGCGTAGGCACGTTCATCGGCGAGCCACAGCTGTCGGGCATGGTGCAACTCCTCGACGGCACGCATCAGCGAGCTCGGATCCTTCTCCAGATCCTTGGGAATACCCGCGCTGACGCACGTAGTGATAGGCGGCTCGGAAGCCGTAGGGCCCGAAGTGGACGAGGCAGGACCGCAGACTTGTATGCCGGACACGCGCGGGCAGGCCCTCGTCGTAGACCCGTCTCCGGTGCGTGTTGAAGCTGCTCATCCCAGGACGCTACGGCGTGGCGAGCACGGATCGCACTTCACTTCGGCGGCCCAAGGTTTCGCCCCGGCCGTGCGGAAAAGGGCTGCGCCGCGAAAGCCGGGTCCGGGCATGATTTCCCCCGTGCATGAGGACGAGAACGATCGCGGGCGGGCACGATACACGCTGACCGGGACGGAGCACTGCCATGCCTGGGGCGTCTGCGCCGAGGCGGAGGGACTGTTCGGGGAACCCCGGCGTGGGACATACGAGCTCTTCCCTCGAGGCCGTTCAGGGCAGGAGGGGCAGCTCGTCCCGTGCGGAGTGGCTCAGGATCCGCAGGTCCTCGGCGAACCGCTCCCGGTCCCCGGGAGGCAGCGGCGCCAGGAAGTAACGCCGGATGTTCTCCCGGGACGCCCGCACGATGGTCTCCTCCCCCAACCGGGTCAGCCGTACCAGCCACCAGCGCCTGTCGCTCGGATCCTCGGCGCGCTCCACCAGCCCGGCCGCCTCCATCCGGTCCACCAGACGCGTCGCCCCGCCGGTGGTCAGCACCTGCTCCTGGGCGATGGCCCGCATCGACAGCCCGGGATCACCCGCCCGCCCGAGGATGAGCAGCACCTCGAACTCAGATGGCTGATGCCGCACTCCAACTCCAGCGACCGCCCGAGGATGCACTCCAGCCAGGCGTCACGGGACCGTGGGGGATCGGGTGAACCTTTCGACTTGGCGCCCTGCCGGACGGCGAGCAGTATCAGCACGCGGGGACCGCAGTCGAGGCGGACATCGCCCACCTGCCTCGCGGGATGCCGCGGACGCCTCGGCCGCTCGGCCACTGCGGCCGGTTCCCTCCAGGAATGCCCGGAGGGGTTCGGGGTGGCGTCGAATGCACCGGAGGGCGCTGCGGGCGGCCGGTGCAGATCACCCATAGAACGAAAGGTCCGGTTTGCGATCTCCTCCTTGGCGTGGGCCCACAGCAGCTCCACGCGATTCAACTCCGGTGTGCGGTTTCCCTGATTCAGAGCTCCATCACCCGGCGTCGTCGCGCAATGCCTTGTCGATCTCGCTCAGCGCCCTGGTCAACCGGGCGTAGTCGTCGGCCGCCAGCGGCTTGATGAAGAACTCCTCCACCACACGAGCATGGACGTCCGCGCCACGCAGGAATGCCGTGCGGCCATGGGCGGTCGGTTCCACCAGGGCCACCCTCCGGTCCCCGGGAGACGGTGCGCGGCGAACCAGGCCGGCCTCTTCCATGCGGTCGATCAGGCGGGTGGTGCCGCTGCTGGTGAGGGTGAGGTCGTTGGCCAGCTGCCGCTGGGAGACCTCCTCCCCGGGCTTCCGGCAGAGCCGGATGAGTACTTCGAGCATGGTGTGGCTGATCCCGCACTCCCGCCGAAGGTCGGCGTCGATCCGCCGTTCCAGGCGGGTGGCGGATTTGATCAGCAGCCCGAAGTCGCGCACGACCCGGCTGTTGGCCGCGCGGGCAGCGGCTTCGTCGTCCTGTCGGTGCGTGACGTCCATCGCTCTGACTTTACTGCAATCTCACCTACTGCCACCTTAATTACTGAGCAATCAATTGCTGACTAGTCAATGAAATTGTATGGTGGGCCTTCGTGTCACCGGAGAGAGGGAAAGCAGTGGATCTGCAGCACTGGCTCGGCCGAGCCACCCACGCGATACAGGACTGGGCCGACACCTTCGGCCCCTACCAGGCCCACCCTTCCCTTCTGGTGGACGACGACCGCTTCGCCGCCGCCTTCGGGGAACTCACGGGACGGCTGAAGGACAACTACCCCTTCTTCCACCCGCACTACGCGGGCCAGATGCTCAAGCCCCCGCACCCTGCCGCCCTGGTCGGCTACGTCACCACGATGCTGATCAACCCCAACAACCACGCCCTGGACGGCGGTCCCGCCACCGCGGCGATGGAACGCGAGGCCGTCGCCCAACTCGCCTCGATGTTCGGCTACGACACCCACCTCGGCCACCTCACCACCAGCGGCACGATCGCCAACCTCGAAGCCCTCTTCGTCGCCCGCGAACTCCACCCGGGCCGGGGCATCGCCTACAGCGAGGACGCCCACTACACCCACGGCCGCATGTGCCACGTCCTGGGAGTGAAGGGCCACCCCGTACCCACCGACGACCACGGCCGCATGGACCTCGACGCACTGGAAAACACCCTACGCACCGGGGAGGTGGGCACCGCCGTTGTCACCACCGGCACCACCGGGCTTGGCGCGGTTGACCCTGTCCACAAGGTCCTTCCCCTCGCCGAGCGGCACGGTGTCCGCGTTCATGTCGACGCGGCCTACGGCGGCTTCTTCACTCTCCTCGCCGGCGCCGACGGCTCCGAAGGGCTGCCGGCGGAGCCCTGGAGAGCCATCGCACGATGCGATTCGGTCGTGGTCGACCCCCACAAGCACGGCCTCCAGCCCTACGGCTGTGGCGCGATCCTCTTCCGCGACCCCGAGGTCGGCCGCTTCTACCTCCACGACTCGCCCTACACTTACTTCACCTCCGCCGAACTCCACCTCGGTGAGATCAGCCTGGAATGCTCGCGCGCCGGCGCCTCCGCCGCCGCCCTGTGGCTCACCTTCCAACTCCTGCCGCCCACACCGGATGGAATCGGCCAGATCCTGGCGGCTGGCCGGCGCGCGGCGCTGAAGTGGGCGGACCTCATCGACGCGTCCGAGTGCTTGGAGCTCTACCAGCAGCCCGAGCTCGACATTGTCAGCTACTTCCCCGTCGTCGCACCGGCCACCCTGACCGGCATCGACGCGGCCTCCGCCCGCATCCTCACCGACGGCATGAACAGCCCCGACCCGGTGTTCCTGAGCACCCTCAGGGCTGACCGCGAGGAGTTCACCGCACGCCATCCTCAGATCGCCGCAGACATCGACGGAGCCCGGATCCTCCGGAGCGTTCTGATGAAGCCAGAGTCCGAGCACCACGTCGAGCACCTGCACAACCGGATCGAACACCTCGCCCGAGCTCGCTGACCACCGGCATAGTGCTGCTGTCCTGCCGCTGAATCGTCGCGACCTGTTCCCGGCTACGAGAAGGATCGCGCCTGCGCAACGGGCCCCACCTTCGGTCTGCTCCAGGGCCAGGATCCCACGAGCCGACGACTTGATCAGACACTTACGAAACACGACAGATAAACGTGAACAACCCTCGGGCGCAGGACATAGCCCCACTGCACGTCCAGGACGCCGCCCAGGCCGACTTGTCGAGATCGAAGAGCTACGACCTTGTTCGCCGCGGGGAATTCCCCTGCCGCGTGCTACCGATAGGCCGCACCACCCGCGTCGTCTCGGTGGGCTTCCTCGGCGGTGCGCGGGTCGTG
>NZ_JAVFVX010000098.1:0-27965 GCF_033441795.1 Streptomyces sp. ADMS
ACTACCGCACCCGAGCCGCCCGCGCTCACTCACCGTGAAACCACCGGCTGTAGTACTAGGCTGTTGTCAGGGTCCGAGAAACAGGGGAAACAGGGATCATGGCGATTGGGGACGAGCCCATGTCCAGACGGCCCCGGCCGTCGATGGCGGATGCCGCCTGTGGCGGAGCCGGGTGATCGTGACCGCGATGACGCGGGGCGTCCGGTCGGCAAGGCCGCCTGCGGGACCGTCAGTGGGGAGCGGCACGGCTGTGGAACCAGTGCTGCTTGCGGCGGGGGCGTTCGGCCGGTCCGGCGAGGTCCGCGTCGTCCCTCTCCGCCTGCGGCGGCTGCGCGCGGGCGGTGTCGCGTTCGTTGTGCAGGCCGCCGCGTTCCTGTTCGGCTGCGGCGGGCTCGCGTGCGGACGCTCGGCGCCCGCGATGCGCGGGGCGCCTGCGGCGAACGGTGCGGCGGGTGCCCGTCAGGATCAGGCTCAGCCCGAGCAGAGCCGCCGCTCCTACGACGATGCCGCAGAGGAAGAGGGTGCCGGTGGAGCCGGTGACATCAACCCCCAAGACGGAGAATCCGCCGGTGAGTTCGTGACCGCTGCCACGGTTGGAAAGAACGCCGGCGACACCGATGACCACCGCGGCGGCGAGAATGAGGAGTCCAAGCATGATCATGACGTACTCCTGGGATCTGCTTCCCCTTCCCACGGTAGAGCCGTTCTCACCGGGGGGCCACCGCCGGAGGTTGCGTCCACCATGCCACTGAGGTAAGGACAGGCCTGAGGACACCTGCACTACTGGGTGCACAGCCTCTGATCCGCCCGCCCCCCTGGGATCCGCCCCTCCGCCGCGATCCCGGGAGGCCTATGTGCCATGGCCTTCTTCCTGGCTCTTTCTTCTCTGCAGCGCCCTCGCGCTGATCCTCGTCGGCGCTGCCGTCGACGGCATGCTGTATCTGCTCTCCACCGGCGTGCCGCTCCTCATCGCCGCCGTGCTGTACATGCTCGTGGACCCGGTATCGCGCTCGCGCCGGCGCCCGGTCCGCTGCCCGATGGTGGTAGGTGGCGGACCGCCGCTCACAGGCGGCGCCGGCGAGCCGAGGCGAAGCAGCCCGAGCAACCCGACCGGCCAACCGAGCGCCGGCGAGGTCAGGCGCGGTCAGGCGATCCCGGTGCCGCGCAGCAGTAGCAACGACACGTCCACCGCCGCCACCGCGACCGCCGCCGCGAACGCCAACCGCTCCCAGCGGCGTCCCAGCACCGTCCCCGCCGTCGCGATCAGGGCGGTCACCAGGAGCACTGCCGATCCCCATCTGCCGGGTGGTCCGGCAGGACCCAGCACCAGAACCGCGGACGCGGCCACCAGCGGCACCGGCAGCAGCAACAGCGCGCCGTCCGGGCCCAGTCGGTGCGGCCAGCCCCGTACGCCCGTCGCCAAGTCGCCGCGAATGTCCGGCAGTACGTCGCCCAGATGGGCGCCGATCCCCAGCAGGGCCCCGGCCGTGACAACCCACCAGGCCGGCCACGGCTGCCCCGGCAGGCCCAGCGCGACGAACGCCGGGAGGCCGCCGAAGCCCACCGCATAGGGTGCCCAGGACCACGCTGTCGCCTTGAGCCGCAGGTCGTACGCCCACGCCGCCGCCACCCCGGCCAGGTGAACGACGCCCGCCCACAGGCCACAGGCGAACGACAACGGCACGCACAACGCCAGCGCGGCATACGCGGCCACCCACACCTCCGTCACACCGACCGTTCCGTCGACGACGGGTTTGCCCCGGCGGCCGGCGGCGATGTCCCGGCGCGCGTCGAACGCGTCGTTGCACCAGCCGACGGACAACTGCCCGGTCAGCACGGCGGCACCGGTCAGCACACAACGCGCGGCGCTCTGGCCTGCGGTCACGGCCAGCGCGGCCATCAACACGGTGACCGCCACGACGGGTCCGGGGTGGCAGGACCCCGCCAGGCCACCCGCCCGCCCGGCCCAACCCGCCGCCGGGCCGCCGACCGCAGACTGCTCGGGAGCGTCCATCGGCCGATCCTAGGCGCCCCCGCCCCACCCGGCCGCAGCCGCGCCAACGGGAGGAACAGCCGGACGGGCGATCCATGGTGCCGAAACCCAGAACCGGGGAACACGTTCAGAGCAACTCGCCCCAGTCGGTAACCGGACGGGAATCTCATGACGCGGATCGCCGCAGTTCAGGGTGCTCTCGCACCGCACCGTCACACCCAGTCCGAGATCACCGACATGGTGGCCCGCACCTGCCTGCCCGAGGGCACCGACCGACGGGTCCTGGACCGGCTGCACCGGAGCGCGAAGGTCCGCTCGCGCCACATGACGCTGCCCCTCGACCGATACGGGGAACTGGACGGATTCGGCGCCGCCAACGACGTCTTCGTCGCCGCAGCCACCGACCTGGGAGCCAAGGCCGTCCGGGGCGCTCTGCATGCCGCCGGCCTGACCGCCGCCGACGTGGACCTGCTGATCTTCACCTCCGTCACCGGCATCGCCACCCCCTCGATCGACGCACGGCTGGTCGGCCGCCTCGGACTGCGGCCCGACGTCAAACGGCTGCCCCTCTTCGGCCTGGGCTGCGCGGGTGGCGCCGCCAGCCTGGCCCGTATGCACGACTACCTGCTGGGCCGGCCCGACCAGGTGGCGGTGCTGCTGTCGGTCGAGTTGTGCTCGCTCACCTTCCAGCGCGACGACGCGTCCATGGCCAACCTGGTCGCCACCGGCCTGTTCGGCGACGGTGCCGCCGCGGTCGTCGCGTGCGGCGCGAACCGCCCGGACGAGACCGCCGGCCCGACGATCGTGGACTCCCGCAGCCACCTGTATCCGGACACCGGGCGGGTCATGGGCTGGGACATCAAGGACACCGGCTTCCAGGTCGTCCTCGACCCGAAGGTCCCCGACGTGGTGCGCCGTTACCTCGCCGACGACGTCCAGGGGTTCCTCGGCGACCACGGACTGAAGCCGAAGGACGTGACCGCCTGGGTGTGCCACCCGGGCGGCCCCAAGGTCCTTCAGGCCGTCACCGAGGCCCTCGACCTGCCCGAGGAGGAGCTCGATGTGACCTGGCGTCACCTGGCCGACGTCGGCAACCTGTCCTCGTCATCGGTACTCCACGTCCTGCGCGACACCCTGGCCCGGCGCCGCCCGCCGCCGGGCACACCGGGTGTACTGCTGGCCATGGGGCCAGGCTTCGCCTGCGAACTCGTCCTGCTGCGCTGGTAGTCGGCCGTCGAGGGACACGAAGAACAGGGGACACATGATCTGGTACGGACTGCTGATGGCGGCGGTCGCCGCCGAGCGCGTCGCCGAACTCGTCGTCGCCCGCCGCAACGAACGGTGGAGCAGGGCCCGCGGCGCGGCCGTGACCGGGCAGGGCCACTACCCGGCCATGGTCGCCCTCCACACCGGCCTGCTGATCGCCTGCCCGGCCGAGGTGTGGCTGGCCGACAGCCCCTTCGTACCCGCCCTGGCCTGGCCGATGCTGGCCGTGCTCGCGGGCGCCCAGGCGCTGCGGTGGTGGTGCATCCACACCCTTGGACCGCGTTGGAACACCCGGGTGATCGTCGTACCCGGTCTGCCGCTGGTGACGGGCGGCCCCTACCGGTGGCGGTGGCTGCGGCATCCGAACTACGTGGCCGTCGTCGCCGAGGGCGTGGCCCTGCCCATGGTGCACACCGCCTGGGTCACCGCGACCGTGTTCACGGTGCTCAACGCCGCCCTGCTCACCGTCCGCATCCGCTGCGAGAACCGGGCGCTGGCCGCCGCGACCACGCCGACCGCACCCGCTCCGGCGTGATCGACGTACTGGTGGCCGGCGGCGGACCCGCCGGACTGTCCGCCGCCATCCACGCCGCGCTCGCCGGCCTGGAAGCCGTCGTCGTCGAACCCCGGACGGCGCCCGTGGACAAGGCCTGCGGAGAGGGAATCATGCCCGGTGGCGTCACCGCGCTGCGGGCACTGGGCATCGAGGTCACCGGACGCGAACTGCGTGGCATCCGCTACGTGCAAGGTGCCGTCCGCGCCGAAGCGTCCTTCCGCGGCCACAGCGGGCTGGGGCTGCGCCGTACGACGCTGCACTCCGCACTGCACGAGCGCGCTCTCGGCCTCGGCGTGCGCATGCTGCCGGGCAAGGTCGGCGAGGTGCGCCAGAACGCGGACACGGTCACCGCCGCCGGAACCACGGCCCGTTGGCTGATCGCCGCCGACGGCCTGCACTCCCCGGTGCGCCGCGGCCTGGGGCTGGAACTGCCGGGCCGCCCCGACGGTCGCTACGGGCTGCGCCGCCACTACCGCGTCGAACCGTGGACGGACTTCGTGGAGGTCCACTGGTCCCGGCACGGCGAGGCCTATGTGACACCGGTCGGCGACGACCTGGTGGGCGTCGCGATTCTCAGCCACCGCCGTCGCGGGTACGACGAACACCTGACCGCCTTCCCGACGCTCACCCCGTCGCTGCGCGGCCCGGCCGCGACGGAGGTACGCGGTGCCGGACCGCTGCTGCAGCGGGTGCGGCGCAGAACCGCCGGCCGTGTCCTGCTCGTCGGCGACGCCGCGGGTTACCTGGACGCACTCACCGGCGAGGGCATCACCCTCGCGCTGGCGACGGCCGGGGCCGCCGTCCGCTGCCTGTCCGCCGGACAACCGGAGGCGTACGAGCGCACCTGGGCCCGGCTGACCCGGCGCCACCGACTGCTGACCGGTGCCCTGCTGGCCGCCAACCGCCGTCCGGGCACCGCCCGCCTCATCGTCCCCGCAGCGTCCCGGATGCCCCCGGTGTTCGCAGCCGCCGTCCACGCACTGCAGTAGCGGCCTGACCCTGTGAAGAGCACCGGCGGCGCGGACTCCTGACTTGTCCGGACGACGCCTGGTGCCTGCCGACCTGGCTGGACAAGGATTTTCCCCCGCCTCGGCGTCGAAGAAACCAGCCTCCAGAAGGCTCCGGCGACGGACCAGAAGGAACTCCAGCCCGTCTCCTGAATCCGCCCGGAGCACGGCACCCGCTTCCGGGCAGGGACCCTGCCCACCGAGCGCAATCCATTCGAAGCGGGGCTCGGCTCCCTCGTCCAGCTGGACAGGCCCGACTTCCCAGGCCGCGCCGCGCTCGTCGCCCAAGCCGGGCGTGAACCCAGGCACACACTCACCCGCCTGCACGTCAACGACGAGAGCCCCACCGTCGTGGCAGGGAACCTGTCCGCGTGGACGGCGGACAGGTCGGCCGCATCACTCCCTGCTCACCACCGGACGCGGCTGGCCACCGTCACGCTGGGAGCAGTGGGCTGCCGACGCGCTCGTACGCCAGCTCCTGCCCTGAGCGAAGACGCGCCCAGCCGAGTTCCACAGCCCCGTCCAGGACAATTCGACGCCCTCACCGACGATGACCCCGGCCGGGAAGGCCACGACCGGCTGCGCGGCCACCGCGTCGTGATCACGGGAAGTCACCCCGGATACGTCACACGACGCGAGCTGGACGCCGAGGAGTTCACCGCAAACGGCGGACAGCCGACGTACCTGGGCGGCAACGGGTTCTTCGCGACCGGCTCCTACGACCCCGACGCCCCGCACCTGATGGAGCTGCGCCGGGCCGACGGCGGCATCCGCCCCCACCAGTCCCCCTTCGCGGACCGAGCTGGGCGGCGTGTACGGCCACCGGGCCCACGACCCGGCGGCCGTGGACGGTCACATGCCGGTGGCGTCCACCACTGCGCCGAGGTCGACGAACTTGAACCCGGTCGCCGTGCGCGTGCCGCCCTCCCCGTCCGGCACCTCCGGGGTCTCCTGCCCGTCCTGGACGACGAGCAGGCCACGCGGATAACGCTCCCCCAGCGGGGCGTTGAGGACAGCGGCCCCGTCGCACTCCTCCACGCTGTCGAGCGTCCGCGTCGCGGCCCCGATCCGGAAACCGCCCTCGTACTCGTTGCCCTCGCGCACCTCGCGGTCGTACAGGGCGAAGGTGTTGTCGCCCTGGCTGGAGGCGAGCAGGAAGCCGCCGCCGTCCCGCTGCTGGAACAGCGTCAGGCCCTCGACGTCGGCCGCGAGGTGCTTGCCGCCGTAGCCGGGGTCGGCGCCCGGCGTGCACTCCTCGGTCGCCTCGTCGTAGGTCCCCGGGACGCCGTACTCCTTGACCTTGTCCACCAGGACCGGCCTGCCGGTGAGGTCGGCGCGCAGTCGCCAGATGCCGATGTCCTCCTGGCCGGCGTAGAGGGTGCCGGTGGCCGGGTCGACGACCATGCCCTCGACCTGCGGGAGTTCGCCGGGTTCCGCGCAGGGGCTCCACGTCGTGCCGTCGGGCAGGCGGAATGAGGACGGCAGGTCGAGGGTGCGGACCTTGCGGTAGCCGACCCTGCCGCCTGCGGCCGGGACGAGTTCGAGGAGGGCGAGGCGGGTGCGTTCACGCTGGCTGACCAGAGCGTACGTGCGTCCGGTGGCCTTGTTCTTCCAGGTGGCCAGGCCGTACGCGGTCCGCTGGTCGTTGATCTCGGTCTGGTCGGTGGAGAACACCGGGGCGGCGGCCGGGTCGGTGATGTCGGTCAGCGGGCCGCCCGGCCGCGACGGGTCGACGCGGTAGATCCGCAGGCGGTCGTTGCCCCGGTCGCTCACCACCGCCACGTCGGTCCGGCCGGACGTCGTGCGCAGGCCGGAGACGAGGTCGACGTTGTTGAAACGGCCCGGGGCGTCGTCCTCGGCGGGCGGGTGCGGGGCGGGCAGCGACTGCACCAGGTGTGCGTCCAGGTCGTACACCCGCAGGCCTCCCTCCTTGGCGGTGGCGACGACGAGGCTGCGTCCGGGGTCGGCGGCGTTGCGCCAGACCGCCGGGTCGTCCGCGTCGGAGTTGCCCCCCGCCTCGTCGTCGTAGAGGGCGGCGGTCTCGGTGGTGGCGGTCACCGCCGGCAGACCGGTTGCCGCTGAGGGGGTTGCGGCGAGAAGGGCGATCAGCGCGGTGCCCGAGGCGAGTGTCGCGGCTGTTCGCGGGGTACGGTGCGTCGTTCTCACAGGCGGTTCCTTACTGTCGGGGCCTGTCGGGGCCCTCGTGAGGCTGTCGCGGACATGCCGATAGTGCGTGGGGAAGCTTGCGGGGAGAAGGCTGTGGTCTGTCCGCGCCGTCATGTGGAGTACGGCAGTACGTCAGCTGAAGTTCGCGTCCCGTTCCGGCAGGCCAGAAGGGCTCGCGACGACAGCGCCCGGCGTGCCGTCGCGGAGTCCGAGGGCTGCCGGGACACAGGCGAGGAGCAGGGCGCTCAGGGCTGTTCGCGGTACTGCGGACACGGAGTTCCGATGGCTCTTCAGCCTCATCCCGTCGACCTACCACCGGGCTACCCGCTCGCGTACGAACACGAACTGAGGCTCGTTGACGGCCGACGCGCCGCGATCCGGCCGATCGTGCCGTCCGACGCGCCGGACCTCGCCTCGGCGATCCGGTCGGCGGACGCCGACACCCTGCGCCGCCGCTTCCCAGCCTGTCCCTGCTCAGACCGGGACAGGAACGGACCAGGACAGTGTCCCGCTTGCCCCCTGAACTCGCGCCGGACCATTGGCCCGCGCAGTGGTCCAGGTCCCGCCCCCGGTGAAGACGAACAGTCGCAGTACCAGGAAACGTCCGACTCCCGCGAGCGAGGCGGCGCCGAGGTAGACGGCCTGCTCGAGCAGCATCCCGGCCGACGGCTGCACCGCGTCCAGTACGAGCATCGCGGCGCAGGTCACCACGTAGGCGACCGAGGCCGACCCCGCGGACTGCACGTGCTCGCGCCATGCGGCGTGCCGCCCGGCCCCGAAGGTGAAGCGGGCGTGAAGCTCTGTGGCGAGGATGGTGGAGACGACGGTGATCAGCGCGTTCGCCACCACCCAGGGAACCAGCACGGCCAGCTGCGCCACGGCCAGACTGGAGGCGACCCCGACACCCCCGCCGCACAGCACGAACCGGGCAAAGGCGCCGAGCGGACCAGGAACAGCCGAGGACCCGATCACGCCGTCCATGCGGGCCTCCACCCCCTCCGCACGCCGCGCCCTCTGCGGCCGGGGGGCCGTCCCGCGTCGCATCGCCTGCAACGCAGCTCTGCCGCTCGATCGGTGTCCCAGCATCTGCTCTCTCCGTTTTCCGTGACGGGAACACCGTCGCGGAAGTTCATGAGGAATCTGTGAGGCACCAATGATCGACGGGTGAGCTTTCTCGGCGCCGCCCCGGCCCGGGGCATGCGGCGTTCAGCGATGCAGGTCCCGAGAACCGCATTCGCGCAGTTCACGCAGCGAAGTCGCACGATCCGCCAGGTCCGCAGCCCGGCACACGGCCGAATCGGCGATGGCGGTAATTCACCCTTGCCGCACAGCTCGCGGATCTGGACGGCACGACGGCTGACTCAGAGAACCGGCCGGTTTCACAGTCCCGGGACTGGAACGGGGACAACGACTTGGGCGTCGGTCAACGAGAGACCGCCAGGCCGACAAGCGGACCGACTCCCGGAGATCAGGCTCGTACGTGCCGCTGCTGCACTTCCTTGAGCACTCCGGCCACCTTCGCGAAGTCGCTCGGTGGTGTCTGCCTCGGTCCCGTCACCAGTCCCGTCACCGGTCCCACCATCGGGGGTGGGGTCAGCCCTACTCCCGGTGGCCAGGCAGCAGACTGACACCCGGCCCCGCGAATCCGGGACGGTAGTGCCCTCACGGAACCCGCGTGAACTCCGAATGAGCCTCCGCCAACTTGAAGTCGCAGGCCGGCTGAGGTGCAGGGGGAGCGGGACGAACTCTTCGTCGCCGGGAAGGTCCTTGGCCTACTCGGCGATCGCCGGCGCGGCCCGCGAGTGGGCTCCCCCGGCGGCGCGCCTGGGGCGTGACAGGATGTCCTTGTGTCTACCAACGTATTCTTCGACATCACCATCGACGGCGACCCTGCGGGCCGCATCGTCTTCAAGCTGTACGACGAGGTCGTTCCCAAAACGACGCAGAACTTCCGTGAGCTGGCCACCGGCCAGCACGGCTTCGGGTACGAGGGCTCCGGCTTCCACCGCGTCATCCCGGCCTTCATGCTCCAGGGTGGCGACTTCACCCGTGGCGACGGCACGGGCGGCAAGAGCATCTACGGCGAGAAGTTCGCCGACGAGAACTTCAAGCTCAAGCACGACAAGCCGTTCCTGCTGTCCATGGCGAACGCCGGCAAGAACACCAACGGCTCGCAGTTCTTCATCACCACCGTTCTCACCCCGTGGCTCGACAACAAGCACGTCGTCTTCGGCGAGGTCGTCGAGGGCCAGGACCTGGTCACGAAGATCGAGTCCTTGGGCTCCCAGTCCGGTACCACCCGCGCGAAGATCGTCATCGCCTCCTCGGGCGTCGTGGGCCAGTAACACCCCTCCTGCTGAGGTCCGCCGGGCCGCCTGCTGGCTGCCGCAGCCTTCCGTCTGCGGCAGCCGGGCACGGGCTTTCAGGGCGCGGGCGCACACTCCAACTCCTTTGCCGCCGGCCGCGCCGACCCCGCCCGCGTCCTGCGCGTTCTGCTTGTCCCGCTGGACACGTGTACGAAGGGTCCGACTCGGAACTCGTGCCCGACCTCATGAAAGTGCCGGTCGACGGGGGCTTCCGGTGCGGGGCCCTGCGCTCGCGGGCCAAGGCACGGGCAGCGAACGCGCGCTGCCCGGCCGGAGACGCAAAGACGTTGCACGGTTGGTTGACTCAGGCGGCCGAATCGCTCCCCCGACTGGCAGACCGTCCGCCCTGCCGTCGAGCTGCCCGTCCGGGCGTGAGACCACGAGGCTCGGTGCGCACACCGAGACGACGGCGTCGTGCACGAAGGGCTGCCCCTGCACGACCGGGCCGGGCGCTACGGCTACGGCTACGGCTACGGCATCGGAGGTCTGGGACGTGGTGGTGTTCAAAGGAGCGGAGCCTCTCGCTGTTGCTGGACGACGCCGGCCGTGCCGAGGGTGGGCCAGGGTCTGTCCGGTCAGCGGGGAGTGACACCGGACAGGCCCTGGCGGATCGAGGGGCCGTGGCCCCGGTTGCGGGCTGTTACACAGCGAGCCAGACCGCCTGTTCGGGTTCCAGCCGCCCGTCCGCAACCGGGCCGCCGGCCAGCAGGATCGCGGTGTGGTCGGGCAGTTGGTACGCCTCATCCGAGAGGTTGACGACGCAGGTGAAGCCTGGGTCGCGGCGGAAGGCGAGAACCCCTTCGGGGGCGTTGAGCCAGGTCATGGTGCCGTCGCCGAGGGCGGGGTTGTCGCGGCGCAGGCGCAGGGCGGTGCGGTACAGCTCCAGCATCGAGGTGGCGTCGCCAGTCTGTGCTTCCACGCTCCGCTCGCTCCAGTTGGCGGGTTGTGGCAGCCAGGGTCCGGCGTGGGCGTCGTCGGGACTGAAGCCGAACGGCTCCGCCTGTCCTGACCAGGGGATCGGTACGCGGCAGCCGTCGCGGCCGCGGTCGGTGTGTCCGGAGCGTTCCCAGATCGGGTCCTGGAGGACGTCGGCGGGGAGGTCCTCGACTTCGGGCAGGCCGAGTTCCTCGCCCTGGTAGACGTAGGCGCCGCCGGGCAGGGCGAGCATGAGCAGGGCGGCGGCACGGGCGCGTTGTGTGCCCAGTTCGAGGTTCAGGGGGCCTTCGGGCCGATAGGGCTCGTTGGCCACCCATCGTCTGGCCGTCTTGCGGCCGTAGCGGCTGGGGTGGCGTACGACGTCGTGGTTGGAGAGCACCCAGGTCGCTGGTGCGTCCACTGAGCCGAGCATGGCGAGTGAGTCGTCGATGACCGTGCGCAGGTCCTTCGGGTCCCAGCCGGCCATGAGGAAGTCGAAGTTGAACGCGGTGTGCAGGCCGTCATGGCGGACGTAGGCGGCGAGGCGTTCGGGGGTGTCCGCCCAGGCTTCGGCGACGTACGTCCGGTCGCCGGGGAACTCGTCGGCGACCCGGCGCCAGGCACGGAAGATGTCGTGAACCTCGTCCCGGTCCCAGTGCGGGTGGTCGACATGCTGCCGAGGGCCGTCGCTCTCCGGGTCTCGGCGGGGTGACAGGTCGGACAGTCCGGGGTCCTTGACGAGTCCGTGGGCGACGTCGATACGGAAGCCGTCCACGCCCCGGCTGAACCAGAACCGCAGGATCGACTCGAACTCCGCCCGTACATCGGGGTGTTCCCAGTTGAGGTCGGGCTGCTGGGGGGGGGGAACAGGTGCAGGTACCACTCGCCGTCGGGCAGCCGGGTCCAGGCGGGGCCGCC
Source organism: Streptomyces sp. ADMS (assembly GCF_033441795.1). Classification (NCBI taxonomy): domain Bacteria; kingdom Bacillati; phylum Actinomycetota; class Actinomycetes; order Kitasatosporales; family Streptomycetaceae; genus Streptomyces; species Streptomyces sp. ADMS. The sequence goes on from NZ_JAVFVX010000098.1 coordinate 11,188, forward strand.
GAAGACGGAGACCCAGTCGTTGGGCGGCTGGGCTCCGTCTGGGCCGCGCCCGGACCGGAAGATGTAGCGTCCCCGCTCCGGGCTGCCCGGTCCGGCCTCCCGTGCGGTCCGGAACCAGGCGTGCTGGTCGGAGGTGTGGTTCGGGACGATGTCGGGGATGACGCGGATGCCGTGCTGGTGCGCCTCCTCGATGAGTTGCTCCGCCTCGGCCAGGGTGCCGAACAAGGGGTCGATCTCGCGGTAGTCGGCCACGTCATAACCGTGGTCTGCCTGCGGCGACTTGTACCAGGGGTTGATCCACAGGGCGTCCACACCGAGCGACTTGAGATAGGGCAGGCGGGAGCGGAGGCCGGCGATGTCGCCGACACCGTCTCCGTTCCCGTCGGCGAAGCTGCGGATGTAGACCTGGTAGATGACCGCGGAGCGCCACCAGGGCGAGGGCGTGGTCGTGGTGGAGGACATGGTGCTGGGGTCCTTTGCGGGAGGGGAAGGAGCCCCGCCGGACTCGTTGCCTTGGTGGCGGCGCCCGCGGTGCGTCCGGCGGCGCGTGGTGTGTGTCCTTCGCCTACTTCAGGCCGGTGGTGGCGATGCCGGCGGCTCGGCCGGACTGGGCGCTCGACTCGCCTCAGCAGGGCGCCTCGTGGACTGTCGGCCCGTCCGAACCCTGGGCTGGCACGGGCTCGTACGAACTGACTCGTGCGGCACGGGAAGTGCTCCTCGGCGCCGACTCGCCGGTCGCCCTCACCGGGCGCTCCAGGACCGCGCTCGCCCAAGCACGCGAGAGCTACTCGGAAGTGGTCCACCCCGACGGGAAAGTCGACGTACGCGGAGGGCGCGACACCAGCGCACGCTGGTGGACCTGGGCCGGCTACCGGGCCAACGCCACTCTGGCCGCCACGCTCACCACGATCACCGATCCCCTCCAGCGGCCAACAGACACCTGCATCCGCCTTCGCGAGGACGTGACGCCCGCAGAATGGAGGGCGGTCACTTCGGAGGCAGTCGACCAACTGTGCCTTCCCGCAGTGGACGCGCGCGCTGAACGGCCTCAAGTTCAGCGCCGCTCTGCCAACCCGGCTCGCAGAGGCCACCCCCGCCGCACGGCTCGCGGATCTGGACGGTGCGGCGGCTCCACTCAGAGGACCGGCCAGGTTCACGGTCCTGGGGCAGTGACTTGGGCGTCAGTCAACGAGAGGCCAACCGGCCGACAACGTGGACCGGCCCTGGAGATCAGGCTCGTACGTCTCGCTGCTGAAGTTCCTTGAGTACTGCGGCCGCCGTCGCGAAGTCGTTGTCCACGTGGAGGACGGTGTGCCCATGATGGACCGCGGTCGCACACACCAACAGGTCGATCGGTCCTGCCACACGATGCTGGCCCTGCTGAGTCAGCTTGTACTGGGCGGTGTCGCCCCGGCGCCAGGCATTCTTCGGAACGGGAGAGAGCAGGCAGAGTGCGTCCAGCTCCTCCGCGAGTTCGTCGCGGTGGGACGGACTGGTTGCCGAGTAGAGAAATTCGGCGCGTGTCGGCTCGCAGAGGTGGAACACCCCGGCGGCGATTTGCCCCTCCCAGGGGGGCCGGCGGATCATGCCGGAGACGCGGGGCCTGGCACGCCCGTCTGCGGCGTTGTCGTCGGTTGCCGACTCCCCCACTCCCGACTTCGCTCGACCGGGGGGACTCCCATCGCGTCGACGCCCTCCTCCGCCTTGCAGCCGGACGCTCCCCCACGCTCGAACAACCTCGCGCGGGGGACCCCCATTCGCCCCGCTCACCTTCGTTTGTTCGGCGCCGCAGCTATTCTCCGACCTGATCCGCCGGACAGGCCCTGGCTTGCCTCGGTATGGAGAGCCCTGGCGCGCCGGTCGTCGGCAGCCTCTCGGCCCGCCCCGGCCACCTCCCCGTCGGATCAGACCGTGAACTCCCGGATCACCACGTTCCGGAACACCGCCTGCCCGCCGATCGTGAACAGCGCCAGTGCGGTGTCGGACGGGTCGGGGAAGGCCTCGGTCGAGTGCACGTACCGGCCGTCGCCGACGAACATCTCGACGGACGTGCGGTCGACGAGGATCCGCAGGCGGACCGTGCCGGCGGACAGGTCGAACGGCGTGCGGCTCTCCTGCCAGCGGCCGGAGGTGTCGGGGCTCACGGTGTAACCGCGGTTGACGAAGGCGTAGTCGCCGTAGACTCCCGCGTCGATATGCCGCCCACCGTCCGACGACCGCCGCAACTGGAGGCCGGCGCCCACCAGTTGGTCCCAGGTGATCTCACAGGTCAGCTCGTACGCGGTACCCGTGTAGTCGAGCGGTCGTGTGCCGTCGACCGCGATGTCGCCGAGGTCCACCGTGCGCGACACATGGTCGTCCAGGGCCGCCACCGGCTGGGACGCCAGGTAATACGTACCCGACGCGTGCTTCAGTCGTACCTCGCGGACGATCGAGTCGGTGCCGTTGAAGCCGTCGCACTCGGTGGTGGGCGTGGTGTTCGCGTAGTCCCAGTGGTTCATCCAGCCGATCGCATACCGCGCGTCAGGGTCCAGGACCCCGCTCGCGTCACGTTTGTCGAAGGTGACCGCGGCGTACCAGTCCCAGCCGTGGTCCAGCCACTGGGGATCGGACGCGTCGGCGGTGAAGGTCGTACCGTCGAAGGAACCCGTCCAGTACGCGAACGTGCTCGGCAGCCCGGAGCCCTTGCCGTTGGCGCTGACACCCAGCACCCACTTCCAGGTCCCGTCGTCCGACCTGATCCGGAACAGGTCGGGGCACTCCAGGACGCCGATGCCGCCCTTGACGAAGCCGCCGACGTACGTCCACGCCTTGAGGTCGGTGGAGTGGTAGAAGCCGACTTTGTCGTTCTCGGCGAGCAGCATCACCCACCGCCCGCGCTCCTCGTCGCGGATCACCTTGGGGTCACGGAAGTCCCGTACGCCGGGGTTGGGGAGGACCGGGGCGGTGCCGTGGTTCGTGAAGGTGCGGCCGTCGTCCGTCGAGTAGTACAGGTACTGGGCCTGGGTGACCTCGTCGGGCGCCATGGTGGCGATGACGATCACCGCGCCCGCACCGAAGCCAGCCGTGTCGTCCGTGTCGACCACCGCCGAGCCGGACCAGACATCGCCGTTGGGAGTCGTGTCCTTCGGCACGGCGATGCCCCGGTCGGTGAAGGAGACGAGGTCGGTGCTGGTGGCCAGGCGCCAGGTGGTGCCGGCCGCCGTGCCGCCCGTCGAGTAGTCGGGGTTGTAGAGGTAGTAGTAGTGGTACTCGCCGTCGATCCAGATCGGGCGCTGCGGGTCGTTCATCCACTGGTCGGGGACCGTGAAGTGGTACTCGGCGCGGTAGCTGCCCGTGCACGCGGCCGTCGCCTCGCGGGGCACCGCCACCGCCGGTCTCACGAGGTCCGGCAGCAGAACACCGGCGGCGGCGCCGACGGCCGAGGCCGTCAGCAGCGACCGCCTGGACAGTGTCTCCCCTGGGCCGGGCGAGCTCCTCTTCATGCCACGCATCGTGCGGCTCCCTTCCCCGACGTCGTCGTCGGGACGCGGCTCTTATGGACCGGAACCGTATACCTAACTCGTTAAAGGTCAAGCCCTCGCGCACCGACCCGATTCGATAACTTCCCCTCCGAGCACATCCCTTGACAGAGCCTCAGCGGGGTTCTCATCATCATGGAATCACACTTCGGCTAACACGAGTTAGGCTCGCCGATGACCGACTCGCTCCTCTCCCGACGGGCCCTGATGCGCTACGGCGCATACGGCGCCGGAGCCGCCGCTCTCGCCGGTGTGGCGGCCGGCTGGGACCGCCTCACCGCCGCCGACATCCCCGGCCGCGACGACGGCTCGCTCGTCATCGCCACCCTGGGCTCCGCCTTCAACCCCGAGGCGCAGCGCGCCCTGCGCGACGGATTCCGCGAGGTCCACCCCGACATCAGGATCCGCATCAACCCCGTACAGGCCTACGACTGGTCGGACTTCTTCTCCAAGATCCTCACCCAGATCGCCGCGGGCACGGCACCCGACCTCGTGTACGTCGCCACCGAGGGCGTGCAGCTCTTCGCCCAGCGGCTCGGCGTACCGCTGGACAGGTGGGCGAAGCGGGACGCGGCCGAGCTGCGCACGTACTTCGCCGACGTCCATCCCTCGCTGGTCGAGTCGATGATGTACGAGGGGAGCCTCCACCAGCTGCCGGTCGAGTTCAACGCGGCCGACATGTACCTCAACAGCCGGGTCCTCGAACGCGCGGGGGCCGACCTCCCCGACGACGACTGGACCCACGACGACTTCACAACGCTGCTGCGAGCGATGAAACGCAGCAACGGCGACCGGTTCACCCCGTACTTCTGGACCAACCGGCTGTGGGGCGGAGTGGTCCCCTGGCTCTTCGCCAACGACACCAACCTCCTCACCGAGTCCAAGGCCCCCGGCGGCGACTGGCTCTGGAACTCCTTCTATCCCGAGGCACAGCGGCGCGGCCGGGGCGGCGGCTACCGGTGGACGACACCCCTGGCCGACTCCGACCGCGTCGCGGAGGTCTACGACTACCTCTCCTCCCTCGTCCAGGAGGACCTGTGCACCCGGCCGGAGGGCGGCGACGGCCGCAACCTCGTCGGCGTCTTCTCCACCGGCCGCGTCGGTGTCACGCCCGCGGGCGGTTTCTGGGCGGGCGGCCTGCATCAGGCGGGCATGAAACCGGCCGACTACGACGTGCAGTACTTCCCGCGCTGGCGTACCCGGCGTCACCAGTTCGGCGCCGCCGGGTACGCGATGCTGCGCACGTCGAAGATGCGGGACGAGGCCTGGGAGTTCATCAAGTACACCGCCCGCAAGGACGTGATGATCCAGCTCTTCGCGGCCAACCAGACCACTCCGGCCCGCCGCTCCATGGTCGACGAGGCCCGCTACCGGGAGACCGGCCCGGCCCACTGGCAGGTCTTCTACGACACCCTCGACAAGATCCCCACCACCGGCCCGATCCCGGCCCCGCCGCAGGTCAACGAGGTCGAGCAGCTGCTGATCAAGCACACCGGAACCGCCCTTGCGAGCCCCGGCGCGGTGCGTCCCGCGCTGCGCCGGCTGCAGGGGGACCTGGAGAAGGCCATGGAGCGTGGAGTGTGACGAACACCGAGATCAGGCCCGTGGGGCCGGAGCCCGCCCGCACCCGCAAGAGCCGCAGGAACCGCAGGACCGGTCAGACCCGTAAGGCATCCGGGTCCACGGCCGCCACCACCATCCGCACCCGGGGCACCCGCCTCCTCGCCGTACTGTTCCTCGCGCCCACCGTCGTCGGCATCGTCGTCTTCACGGTCGTACCGATTGTCGGCTCGGTCGTCCTCAGCCTCTTCCAGTGGGACGTGATCGACGACCCGCGGTGGGCCGGAGCGGACAACTACCGGGAGATCCTGACCGATTCGACGGTCCTCGTCTCCTTCCGCAACACGCTCGTCTTCATGGTGCTCGCGGTCGCACTCCAGTTGCTGATCGCGCTCGTGCTGGCGATCGCGGTGAACGGCCGGATGCCCAAGTGGCTGCGGTCCGTGTTCCGTTCGGCGTTCTTCTTCCCGCTGGTGCTGTCCGCCGCGTCCATCTCGGTGGTGATGAAGTACCTGTTCAACCAGGACTTCGGCCCCGTGAACTGGCTGCTTGCCACGGTCGGTATCCCCTCGGTCCCCTGGCTGACCTCGGAGAACGGGGCAATGGCGGCCGTGGTCCTGGCGTACGTCTGGCAGCAGTTCGGCTTCTCGTTCCTGCTGTTCGTCGGCGGCCTGAACAACATCCCGAAAGAGGTGCACGAGGCGGCTTCGCTGGACGGCGCGAGCGGGGTGCGCAAGCACCTCGCCATCACCCTGCCGCTGCTGTCGCCCACGCTGCTGGTGGCGTCCGTGGTCGGCATCATCAACGCCCTCCAGGTCTTCGAGCAGCCGTACGTCCTCACGGCGGGCGGTCCCGGCGACTCGACGCGCACGGTCGTGATGGTCATCTACGAGACGGCCTTCGAGCAGCTCCGCTTCGGCGAGGCGTCCGCCGTGGGCGTCCTGCTCTTCGCCCTGATCATGGCGGTCACCGCACTCCAGTTCCGGCTCAGCCGGCGTTACGTCCACTACCAGTGAGCCGGGTGAGTCAGTTGGCTTCCTCCCCTGCCCAAAGGCGCGGGATTCCAGCGGTCGCCCGCTGGGTTTCCTGCTTCACCGACGAATGCCCCGTCCGGGAGGACTCCCGTTGAGGTCTTACACCGTCTCCACAGGCAGACGCCGCCAGCCCGGCGGCCAGGATGTTGCGCGCCGCGTTCACGTCGCGGTCATGCACGGCGCCACACTCGCACGTCCACTCGCGGACACTCAGCGGCAGTTTCCCGCGGACCGTGCCGCAGTTCCCGCACAGCTTGGAACTGGGGAACCAGCGGTCGATCACGACGAGTTCGCGCCCGTACCAGGCGCACTTGTACTCCAGCATCATGCGCAGGTCCGTCCAGGCCGCGTCCGAGATGGCGCGCGCGAGCTTGCCGTTCTTCAGCAGGTTACGGACGGTGAGGTCCTCGATCACGACCGTTTGGTTCTCACGGACGAGACGAGTCGAAAGCTTGTGGAGGAAGTCCCGGCGCCGGTCGGCGATACGCGCGTGCACGCGGGCCACGTTGCGGCGGGCCTTCTCCCGGTTCGCCGAGCCCTTCGCCTTGCGGGACAGCTCCCGCTGCGCGCGGGCCAGGCGGGCCCGGTCACGGCGCTCGTGCTTCGGGTTGACGACCTTCTCCCCGGTGGACAGGGTCACCAGGGACGTGATCCCGGCGTCCAGGCCGACCGCCGAGTCCGTGGCGGGGAACGGAGTGATGGTGTCCTCGACGAGCATCGAGACGAACCAGCGGCCCGCCGCGTCACGAGAGACGGTCGCCGTGGTCGGCTCCGCACCCGCAGGCAGGGGACGCGACCAACGGATATCCAGAGGCTCCGCCATCTTCGCCAGCGTCAGCTGCCCGTCACGCCACTTGAACGCGCTGCGCGTGTACTCGGCCGACGCCCGGGACTTCTTCCGCGACTTGTACCGGGGGTACTCGGCCCGCTTGGCGAAGAAGTTCCCGAACGCCGTCTGAAGATGGCGGAGCGCCTGCTGGAGCGGGACGGAGGAGACCTCTGTCAGGAAGGCCAGCTCTTCCGTCTTCTTCCACTCCGTCAGCGCGGCGGAGGACTGCACGTAGGAGACCCGGCGCTGCTCGCGATACCACGCCCGAGTGCGCTCCTCCAGAGCCTTGTTGTACACGAGACGAGCGCAGCCGAACGTGCGCAACAGCTCAGCTGCCTGCTCATTCGAGGGGTAAAAGCGGTACTTGAACGCCCGCTTGACCTGCTGCGTCATGTCTCACATTTTATCAGGTTCCATGTGAGCGAAGAGGGTCGGGTAGTGGTCGGCGGACGCCGAATCACCCTGAAGGCGATTCCCCCTTCCCTGCCCCGCTCCGCGGGAGCCACGTTTCCTCCCCAGGTTGAAGCCGGGGGTATCCACGAAGGAGAGCCCCGATGAGTACGAGTTCCCTCTCGGGTTCGGCATCGGGTTCGGCATCGGGTTCGATGCCGGGTCCCCGCACGAGCCCCACCGCGTCACGCGTACGGCACGGCCTGGCGCCCTGGGGCCGGATCGCAGGCCTGGCGCTGTGCGCCCTGTTGACGCTCGGCCCGGTCATCTGGACGGTGTCGACATCCCTGCGCACGCCGGCGGAGTCCTTCGACCTGCCGCCGAAGATCATCCCCACGAACCCCACCGTCGACGCCTACCGCGGGGTCTTCGACCAGATCGACGTCTGGCTGTACGCACTGAACTCCACCCTGGTGACCGCGCTGATCGCGGCCGGCCAGATGATCACCGCGGGCCTGGCGGGCTATGCCTTCGCCCGCCTCGAATTCCGCTTCAAGAAGCCGCTGTTCGCGCTGGTCCTGGCCACGATGATGGTGCCGTTGCAGGTCACGATGGTCCCGGTCTTCCTGGAACTGAAGACGATGGGTCTGACCGACACCCTGCTCGGCCTCATCGTCCCGGCCTTCCCGTCGGCCTTCGGCACCTTCCTGATGCGCCAGTACTTCCTGGGCATGCCGAAGGACCTGGGCGAGGCGGCGATGATCGACGGCGCGGGTCCGTGGCGCGTCTTCCGGTCGGTGTACGCCCCCTTGGCGGCGCCCGGTCTCGCCATCGTCGGCGTGCTTGCCTTCAACTACCACTGGAACGAGTTCTTCCGGCCGCTGATCCTCGAAACCTCCACCGAGAACCTCACGCTGCCCCTGGGCCTGGTCTCCCTCCAGGGCAACCTCGGCACCGGCTCGATCTCCGTCGTCCTTGCCGGAGTCGTCCTCTCCATGATCCCCGCCGTCGTCGTGTTCGTCGTCGGCCAGCGCCCTCTGCGCGAGGGCATCACATCCGCAGGAGTCAATCGTTGAGTTCCGTGAGCCGGTCGACCGACGCCAACAGCCCGCGTTTCAGGGTCCGCCCGCCGGCCAACTGGATGAACGACCCGAATGGCCCGTTCCGCTGGGGCGATCGATACCACCTCTTCTACCAGCACAACCCCGACGCCCCCGTGCACACGAACGTTCACTGGGGCCACGCCTCCAGCCCCGACCTCGCCCACTGGGACGACCACGGGATCGCCCTGCGCCCCACGCCCGACGGCCCGGACGAGGCGGGCTGCTGGTCCGGCTGCGTGGTGGACGACGGTGGTGTACCGACAGCGGTGTACTCCGGGATCGACCACGACCACCAGGGCCTGAGCGCGATCTGTCTCGCCGTGACCGAGGACGACGGCCTCCAGAAGTGGAAGCAACTGCCGGTGCCGGTGGTCGCCGGCCCACCACCCGGCCTGGACGTGACGATGTTCCGGGACCCTTTCGTGTTCCGCTTCGCCGGTCGCCGCTGGGCGCTGATGGGCGCCGGCCACGCCGACGGCACCCCGTCCGTCCTGGTGTACGACTGTGAGGACCTGCACGACTGGCGGTTCGCCGGGGTCCTGCTGGACGGCCGGGACCCGGCGGCGGTCCGCGCCTTCGGCAAGCGGGCGATCGGCTGGGAGTGCCCGCAGTTGTGGGCGACCCCCGGGGGCGACTGGGTGCTGGCGGTGGCCCTGTGGGACGGCGACCCGCTGAGCACCGCGTACGTCACGGGCCGTCTGGTGGAGCAGGCGGACGGTGGACCGAGGTTCGCGGCCGGTACGGGCGGCGGCCCGCTGGACCTCGGCCGTGACTTCTACGCCCCCTCCGTCCTCCAGGACACGGAGTCCGGCCGCGCCCTGCTCTGGGGCTGGTCCTGGGAGTCACGCCCGCCCGAGGAGGTGGACCGCGCGGGCTGGTCCGGGGTCCTCACGGCACCCCGGGTGATGGACACCCACGAGGACGGCACACTACGGGTCGTACCGGCTCCGGAGCTCGAACTACTGCGAGCGGCCGTCCCGTTCACGGCCGCACCAGGACCGCACCGGCCACTCCCCCTCGCGTACGACCTGCTGGTGACTGCCCGTTCAGCGGCGACCGTGAGTCTGCTGCGGGCCACGTCCGGGGCCGAACTGACCGTGCGACTCGATCCGGCGTCCGGCACGGTGACCCTGGACCGCAAGGCCTGGCCACGCTCCCGCCCGGACGGCACGGCCCCTCTGGTCCTGGCGACCCCGCCGGGCGAGACCCTCACCGTACGGATCCTCGTGGACGGCTCCCTGCTGGAACTGTTCGCGGGTGACCGGGCGACGGCCACGGAACGGGTGTACCGACGGGACGACGACATCGCGGAGCTGACCGTGTCGGGGACGGACGTCGAGGTCACGGGCTGGGAGCTGGTCCCACCGAACCCCGCGTGACGACGGGGCACTCCAGCCGCCGGGTGGTGACCGGCGGCGCGGTCCCGCTGTCGATGGCGTCCAGGAGCAGGCGCACGGCCGTCTCTCCCATCGCGCGATGGGGCAGAGCGACCGTGGTGAGGGGCGGGCTGAGGAAAGCCGCCATGTGTTCCTGGTCGTCATAGCCGACGACGGACAGCTCGGCGGGCACGTCGAGGCCCAGGCGCGCGGCGGCGTGGAGGACGCCCGCGGCGACCCGGTCGTTGTAACAGACGATCCCCGTGGGCCGCCGGTAGGCGGGAACACCGTCCAGCAGCCGCAGCGCGCCCTGGTACCCGGCGACGATCTCCCCTCCCGTCCGCATGATCCAGTCCTTCTCGGCGGTCAGCCCCACCGTCCGCAGCACGTCCCGGAAGCCGCGCAGCCGTTCCGCGGTCGCGATGTCGTCCAGACCGCCCACCAGGGCGACACGGCGGTGGCCCGCATCGAGAAGGACGCGCGCGGCGCTGCGGCCACCGGCCCGCTCGGCGGGGATTACGGCCGGGAGGGAGCCGTCCTCGGGGAGACAGTTGGCGAGCACGGCGAACGTGCGGTGCAGCCCTTCCGGGACTCGGGCGCGGCGCAACGACAGCGCGGCGTAGATGATCCCGTCGACCCTCCGGTCGAGCAGTTCGGCGACAGCCGCGTCCTCGGCGACCGGGTCCTGCCGGGAGTCGACGGTGAGCACCAGGTGCTCACTGCTCCACGCCATGTCCATGGCCCCGCGCAGCAGCCGCCCGGCGAACGGCGAGGTAGCGATCTCGTCCGTGACCAGACCGATCACGGCGGTACGACGGCGGCGCAGGCCACGGGCGACCGCGTTCGGCCTGTAGCCGAGCTGTTCGGCCGCCTTGCGGATCTTCTCCTGCGTCTCGGCGGAGAGGTTGCCCTGGGCACGCCCGTTGAAGACGAAGGACACGGCCGTGTGTGACACCCCGGCAAGCCGGGCAACATCCCGCGAGGTCGCCCGCTCAGCCCCGCCGCCCCGCGTCTTCTCGACCCCGCCCATGCCTCGTCCCCGCCGACTTCGCCTGATCAGGCGAAGCCTACCCGCGGGAGACGTTGCGGAGCCCGCCGCCGCAGACCGAATGGGACACCGGGGTGGAACAGCCGCTGACCTCGGCACGCCGGGGTGCAGGTCGCCGTGCGACCGTGGACGTCCGACCGCTGTCCCGGACCCGGTGCCGGCCCAGGTGACGCGCGTGCTGCGACCTCGTTCGGAGGCATCAGGGCGCTGTGGAATCGCACGATCGACAGCCGCCCGCACCTGGCCATCGGCACTGGCGACGCAGTACGCCTATGGGATCCGGCAACAAAGGCGGGTGCCGGACAACTCCGCATCCTGAAAGGACAGGACAGCACGGTGTACGACCTCTGCCAACTTCAGGCCGAGGAGAGTGCATACCGGCCACCGCCAGTGCGGACATGACGGTACGTCTCTGGGATCCCGACACCGGGGGAATGCGTGCGGTTGATCACAGGACACAGTGACTAGGGTGCGTCTGTGGGACCCGGCCACCGCGACGCGGGTCATGGAGGCCCCGTCCGCCACGTGGCCCTGGTGGTGGCCTCGGTTCGAGGGACTACTTGGCGTAGGCCTCGACCGAGGGCTGCAGGCCCTCACTTTCAGACTGCCGTCCTGACCTCGGATGCTCCCGATCACTCGGCTGATTCGAGGGACGGCGAGCTGACCGTCGACGCCGGACGAGTCTCCTCCAGGCCGCACAGCTCTCCCTCACCGACGACCACGCGGCCCGGCTGAACGCGCTCGCCTGAGCCGACAGGCGCTCGGCCACATGGTCTGCGAGCCCCTGGACGACTGTTCGTCGACAGGGAACTCCGCAGCCAGGTCGGGCCACACGGGGTGGTGGCTCCAGTCCGCAGGACTGGAATGGCAGTAACCTACAATTAACTGTCCATGGAAGATAATTCTTCGGAAGATGACTGATGGCTGACGCCGACCTGAAGCTGCTGTACCGGGAGCTGGTCTCGCTGGAGATCGAGCTGTGGGATGGCATCGAGGGGCGATTGAGGGCGGAGTACGACCTGCCGCTGACCTCGTTCGAGGTGCTGCACCTGCTGCAGCAGCAGCCCGGGCGGCGGATCCAGGACATCGCGGAGAAGTTCTCGATCACGGTGGGTGGCACGAGCAAGGTGGTCGATCGCCTTGAGGCGGCGGGTCTGTGTGGGCGGCGGGCCAATCCGAACGACCGCCGTTCCTCGATCGTCGAACTGACGCCCGAGGGGCGGAAGCTGGTGGACGGGGCGCTGAAGGTCTTCGAGGAGGAGCTGGAACTGCGCATCGGGTCGGTGATTCCCGAGGAGTCGGTACGCGAGGTGACCGCGGTCCTCCGCACGCTGCGGGCGGCCGGGCGCGCCCTGGACGCTGAGCGGAAGGCCAGCGCGAAGACGCCGGTGCCGGCTGCGCGGGCGCCGAAGCAGCCCGGCCGACCGGCATCGTGAGCCGCGACGGCTCGGCAGGGCCCGTGGGTTGATCGGCCGGGGCCGGATGAGCACAGCCCCCGGCCCCGGCCCGTCAGCCCACGATTCAGTCGGCGATACCGGCGAAGGCGATGACTTTGTCGATGTGGCCCCGGACGAGGAGGTTGCCGGGGCCGCCGTTGCGTGCGGCGTACTCCTCGGTACGGTCGTCGCCCATGTATCGGGCACCGAGGAGGCCGCCCCAGCGCAGCATGCCATCCGGGTCTCCGGAGATCGTCGCGCGGCCTTGGAGGAGGACGAACGCGTACGGGGGCCGGTCCTCGTCGACGCAGAGGGCGAACCGTCCGTCGCGGGCGAGGTTGCGGCCCTTGACCCCGTTCTTCTCGGTGGTGAGCACGATGTCGTCGCCGTCGAGGAGGAACCAGACCGGCGTGACGTGGGGGCTGCCGTCGGCGCGGACGGTGGACAGCTTGGCGGTGCGGGTGCCGTACGTCACGAACGCCCGCCACTGCCGCTCGGTCATCTTCCGCATGTGGGTGCCTTTCGTGTGCGTACGGATCGGCTCGTGGGTGTCCGGGGCCGAGTTCGACCCCGGACACCACGGGCTCTAGCCCCAGAAGGTGTCTTCGGCGGCCGGGTCGGCGGAGAAAAGCCACATCTCGGTGATCTTGCCGTTCTCGATGCGCAGGAGGTCGACGCCGTCCATGCTCATCGACGCGTCGTCGCGGCGGCCGGTGAAGTGGATGGTGGCGGCGACCAGGTCCCCGTTGCCCATGAGGGAGTGGATCTTGTCGATGGCGAAGGTGCCCCGGCTGGTCTCCATCATGCTGCCGAGCATCTGGAAGACGGCGCCCTGGCCCTTGTGTTCGCCGGAGAACTGGTTGGCGCCGGGCTGGTGCCAGACGATGTCGGCGTCGAGGAGTTCACCGAGAGCAGCCATGTCTCCGGTCTGGACGGCCTGGAAGTAGGTGCGGGCGGTGTCGATGTTCGCGCTGGTCATGTCGTTCGCTCCTTGGGTTCTTGCGCGGGGGCGGTGGCTATCGGGCGAAGTCGAGGCGGTCAGCGAGGCCGGCTTCGGTGAACGCGGCCTCGATCTCGTTTCGGCCTTCCTTGAAGTGGGCCCAGCTGTCGAAGTGGGCGGGGACGACCCGGCGGGCGCCGAGTATCTGCGCGGCCTCGACGCCCTGGGCGCTGTCGAGGGTGAGCAGGGCGTTGTCGAAGGCGAAGGCCATGCGGGCGCCGCCGAGGAAGAGGATCGCGGTGCCGACGGGAGCGAACCTCCCTGCGATCTCCTCGACGTGCTCCAGGGCGGCGTTGTCGCCGCTGACGTAGACCGGAGGCAGGTCGTCGGAGGTGAGCATGAAGCCGACGACGTCGCCGGTGACCGGTTCGCAGCCGGCGGGGCCGTGCCGCGCGGGTACGCCCGTGACGGTCACAGTGCCGCCGTCGGGCCGCCAGAGCTCGGCGGTCTCCCAGAAGGCCAGCCCCTGCGCGTTGCCCCCCAGACGACCGGCGCCGCTTTCGGTGGTGAAGACGACGGGGACCTCGGGCAGGAAGGCGCGGCCGGCGTTGTCAAGGTTGTCGTCGTGTGTGTCGTGGGAGAGCAGGACGGCGTCGATGCCGCCCAGGTCGGCGGCGGTGACGGGCGACGGGTCGGTCTTGACGAGCTTGTGGTCGCCGGGCAGGGGCATGGGGTACTCGCCGGGCGGGTCGAAGGTGGGGTCGGTGACGAACCTGAGCCCGCCGTACTCGATCAGGGTGGTCGGGCCGCCATAGACGTGGACGGGGATCTTTTCGCTGGTGGCGCTGGTGCCGGACATCGGGGGCCTCCCGGTCGGGGAACGGTGGGGACGCGAGCCCTGCGGGTGATTCCGGCAGGGGAAGGGGCGGACGGAGAAGGGCCGTCGGCCGTGCTGCGAAACAGGTCGTCCGGCGGATGTTGTGTGGCGGCCTGCGCGTCCGGTCAGGGGGCGGGTACGGAGAAGACGCCGAAGTGGTTGCCGGCCGTGTCCTGCAGCCGGGCGAAGCTGAAGCCCGCGGAGTCGGAGACCGGCTGCATGAGCGCCTCGGCGCCCAGTTCGGCGGCGCGCTCGACGGTCGCGGTGACGTCCTGGGCGAGGACGTAGAAGTTCGCGTAGTCGGGGAACTCGCCCTCCGACTCCCACACGCCGCCCGCCGGCTGCTGGGTACCGGGCGGCATCACCGAGTGATAGGTGACGCCCTGGGTGTTGGTGTTGAGGACGTAGTTCCAGTCGAAGAGCTCGCCGTAGAACTCCTTGACCTCCTCCGGCTGGTCGGTGCCGAACTCGAACCAGGCGACCGAGTTGAAGGCGGGAACGGTCATGACACTTACTCCTTTCCAGTCCCATGTCGGGACGAATATGACTCTCCAGGGTGCGCTTGATCCGGAGGGTGATTGCCGCGCTCCGAGAACGGCTCACGGGGCCCGCCTGCCGGAGACGGGCGATCAAGGCCCTGGGTCAGCCGCCCACCCAGCAAACCATTTAGATTCCATGGAATCAACTTCCAGGGATTATTGTTCCGTGTGATGCAGGCCAGGCGTCCAGTCGCCTCGCCCCGCGCACGGCACAGAGACGAGGCCGCCCCGGGCGCGGGCGGCCGACAGCAGAGAGGAAACCCGTCATGGAACCGGTCGAGATCGAGGCGAAGACCCTGATCCAGAAGTCGAAGACCCCGTCGAACGACTACGCGATCAACCCCTACACCGGCTGCGTTCTGGGCTGCGCGTACTGCTTCGCCTCCTTCGCGGGGCGCCAGTTCGGCCGGTCGGCGAAGGAGTGGGGTGACTACCTGTACGTGAAGAAGAACGCCGTCGATCTGGCCCGCAAAGAGCTGGCCAGGATGCCCGAGCACAAGCGCCACGGCACGATGCTGCTCAGCTCGGCCACCGACCCCTACCAGGGCCACGAGACGAAGTACCGGCTCACCCGCGGCATCCTGCGCGAGCTGAAGGCCGTCGAGTACCCGGGCCTGGTCCGCATCCTGACCAAATCGCCGGTAGTCACCCGCGACATCGACCTGCTCACCAGCCTGCCCCGGGCGGAGGTCGGCATGACCGTGACCACCGCGGACGACAAGGTCAGCCGCTGGCTGGAGGTCCGCGCCCCGCTCGCCTCCCGCCGCCTGCGCACGCTCACGGAACTGCGCGAGGCCGGCATCCCCACCTTCGCCTTCGCCGGCCCCCTCCTGCCCCACTTCGCCGCCCAGCCCGAACGACTGGACCACCTCTTCGGACAGCTCGTCGAAACGGGCATCACCGAGGTGTTCATGGAACACATCAACCTCAAGCGGTACATTCGCGAGCGCATGGACCAGGTACTCGCCGCCGAACCCGACGAGGTGCGCGAGGCGTATGTACAGGCCCGCTCCAAGGAACACCGCGAACAGCTCGACGCGATCGTGGCCGGCCTACTGGCCAAGCACGGGCTGCGGCTGCGCTTCGACGAGGTCGTCCATCACGACGACAACGACGCCCTGCGGCAGAGACTGGCCGGCCCGGCGTGAGTACGTCGCACCGGCGGCAGTGTCAGGTGACGGCGTCGGGCTCGGGCTCGGGGACCGCCTGAGCCCAGGCACCCATGGCGTTGAGGACGTCGCGCAACCCCTCACCGAGGGGGGTGAGCTGGTACTCGACGCGTGGGGGATCTCCGCGTAGGCGGTGCGGATGACGATGCCGTGGGTCTCGAACTGGCGCAGCCGGCCGGTCAGGGCGTGTGGGCTGATGCCGGGCAGGGCGTCGCCGCAGCCGTGATACCGCTGATCGCCACATCACCCAGGGCACGAGACCGCCACCGCACCCGCACCGGCTTGTCCGCGATCCGCATCCACCGCACGAAGTGCCGAGCATCCACCCGCTCCGCGCGATCCCACACGATCTCCCAGTCCGTCAGGAACGGCCACAGACCGCCAGGTACCGCTTGCACCCGCCCGTCTTCCTCCCGCCCTCTCAACTGGACGTGGAGCACGGAATGCTCCCCATCGCCCGAACCGAACAGGGCCTCCTGATGCTGCCCGGGATCGCAACCCGAGTTACCAGAGGCCCTGCTGGGATGCCTCGACCACCGCAAGGCGGCCCGGTGAGGGCCGTGCCATATCCGTCGGGGAGCAGGGTGTCGCCCGAGCACGCGAGAGCAATCGGAACTGGGTCACCCGACGGAACGGTATTCGTCAGGGGCGGGTACGACACCAACGCGCGCTGACGAACTCGGGCCGACCACCGGGGCAACGCCACCCTCGTCGCCGCACTCACCACGATCGCCGATCCGGCCGACAGGAGATCAGGCTCGTGCGTCTCGCTCCTGAACTTCCTTGAGGACTCCGGCGACCGTCGCGAAGTCATTGTCGACGTGGAGGACGGTGTACCCATGGTGTACGGCTGTCGCACACACCAACAGATCGATCGCTCCAGCCGCCCGGTGCTGACCCCGCTGGGTCAGTTTGTACTGGGCGGTGTCGACCCAACGCCAGGCGTTCTTCGGAAC
>NZ_JAVFVX010000099.1:0-10803 GCF_033441795.1 Streptomyces sp. ADMS
ACTGGGTCGTGTCGTCGGGGAACATCGGGTACAGGCCCACATGCAGCTCGCGCTGTCCCGGCTCGGGCCGACTCAGGTGCCGGAAGATCACCTGGTCGGTGAGCGGGAAGAACACCCGCTCAGCTTCCGACTTGGCTTTGTCCCAGGGGTTCTCTTCGGCCGGGCTCCATCCGGTCCGGCCGTTCTTCGCGCTCACCCACCGGTTCGCGTAAACATCCACGCGGCCGACGAACAGTGCTCGGAACAAGGCGACCTTGGCCTGCGGGTCGGAGGCCGCGTCCGCATAGGGCAGGCCACTGCCGGACGGCATCTTGGGCAACGTGGGCGGTGCTTGCCTTTCCACCGCCTCGGGTCGCTCGGGCACGGTGTCGGGTGCCGGCATTCCGAGGCGTTCCCGGAGCCGCCGGTTCTCCTCCGTGAGCTCGGCGATCTGCTCGAGTGCGACGTCGAGCCGGATCCGCAACTCGGCGGGGTCGTCCCAGCCGGACCAGTCATCCACGGGGCAATGATCCAAAAATCCTGACCGGACCGCAGCCGATCAGGACATTTCCGTTCTCGTGTCCCTCGGTCTTCTGGTCCGCGTGGGCGCCGGAGGCATCGACCGATGACGGCTCTACGAGGAAGGTAGTCGGGCATGCAGGACCAGCGACGAGTGAGGCGCGCCGATCCGCAGGGCCATCCACTTCGAAAGCAGACAGTGTCCGCGGCGGTGCCAAAGCAAGGCGGCGGCACGGTTTCCCCGGTCGGAGGCGTGGCCAGGCGCTTGGGGGCCAGGCGCCAGGCGCAGCCCAGGTGGGTCTTGGCCGCGACGAGCGGGGCACCGCTCTGGACGCAGGCCGGGCAGCGCAGCGGGGCGAACCCCTCGGCGGGCAGCAGCCAGTCCAGGTCCAGCGGGTAGGGCCGCTCGCCGCGCCGTACGTCCAGGGACAGGCGCAGCACCGGGGCTCTCAGCTGGTGCAACCGGTAGGGGGTGAGCCTGTGGCGGGCGCGCTCCTCGTGGGTGCTTTCCACACGGGCGTCGACGACGTCATTGACGGACACCACGGTGACCGGTGGACAGCGCTGGCGCAGGGGCATACTGGGCGTATGGAGTCTCGGGTGCGGTATGCGGAGATCCGGCCCTACGCGGTTCCGGAGACGCTGGAGGAGCTGGCCGGTCCGGCGGCCGGGGTGGTGGTTCTGCCGACTGTGCTGGACTGGACGCCGAAGCGTGTCTACGACCTGTCGGACGATGTGGACCTGCGGATGCTCTATGAGACGGTCATCCGGGAGGCCATGCATGCGGGGGAGCTGCGGACGTTCCTGGACCCGGTGCTGCTCTCGGCCGTGTGGCAGAGGCTGTGGCTTCCGCCGCGCGCACGGTTGATGTGGGAAGGGCGATTCCCGCAACTGGCCCGCAGGGCTGCGTAGTATCCGCCTGTATGGATCCCTTTCACGCCCGGCTCGCGCGTATCGGTCTTGGAGCCGCCGCGGGATACGGCTTCGTCCTGGCCGGCGGGTACGCAGTTCAGGCGCACGGGTTCCTGGAACGGCTGTCGGATGACGTCGACCTGTTCACGGACATCGCCGACCCGGTCGCGTTCGCCGAGGCGGTCGACGCGGTGGCTGCGACCTATCGGGCGGCGGGTCTCATCGTTGAGGTGGAGAAGTCCGGTGGGGTGTTCGCCCGGTTCGCGGTCGCTGATGGACAGGGGCGCACGGCGAAGGTGGAGCTCGGGTGCGACTGGAGGGCTCGTCCGCCTGCCGTGTTGGAGATCGGTCCGGTCCTCCATGCCGATGACGCTGTGGCCAACAAGGTGACCACTCTCTTCGGACGGGCCGCGCCACGGGATTACCTCGACGTGAATGCCGCGCTCGCCTCCGGACGGTACTCGGGTGGGCAACTGCTGGAGTTGGCGTTTGAGCACGACGCCGGGTTCGATCCGCGTTACTTCGCCCAAGCGCTGCGGGCGGTCGACCGTTGGCCGGACCGGGAGTACGAGGTATACGGCATCAATGGCGGCCAGGTGGAGGACATGCGCCGACGATTGCGCGCCTGGGCTGCCGAGATCCTCGATGAACGGCTCGACGAGAAATGACCCAGTCGGCCGTGTTGACCTGAGCGCGAACTGGCGGCTCCTTCGCGGCTACGGCGTCGACCATCTGCACAGGGGAGGACAGAGCGCCGGAACTCCGGAGAAGGGGTGCTTGTGGAGGTCCTACAGCGGCTTCCGTGCGAATCTCCGATCGGTCGACAGCGTCGTCGGGAGCCCAGTTCCAGTCTCTCTGGTGGGCCGGTGACAACCCTGGCGGTGGACAGCCTGTGGACAGACGCCTTTGGACCGTGCATCACGAAGGAGCACCGGTCAACCTGCTGCACGTGCTCTGATCAGCACAAACGTCACTGGACAACACGGCGAAACACCAGGCAATACGAATGCTCATGGTCTCGTAATGCGTAGGTCTCGGGTTCGAATCCCGAAGGCGGCTCCGAGGGACGCCGCAGGTCAGGCCTCTGACCTGCGGTTTCTTCGTTTTTTTGACCTTGGAATGTGCGCGCTGAGGGCTCCATGAAGCTGTGCATGTAATGCGTAGGTCGGAGTTTCACTCTCTGGTAGTGGTTGCGTGCCCGTGATCCGCAGAAGTGGTTCTTACCTGCAGTTTTCTTATGTGCTGCTGAATGGCTGGACAGTATCCGCGGAGGGTGGGGTGGCCAAGTGGTGGCCGTCTGTGCGGCGTCGGTGCACGGGGCGGATTGTGGCGCGGGTGGTAGTCGCTGATCGGGGCGCCATGGTTTTGTCGATGCTCTACAACATCATCCGAACGTCGCGTCAGGTCAGACACCCCATGTCGTTGGGGTGTCAAGCGGGAAGCGGGTAGGCGTGGTGTGACCACGCGGTTGCTTCGTCGTAGGTGGTGCGGGTTTTGAGGCAGCCGTGGAGGATGCCGACGAGGCGGTTGCCGACCTGCCGGAGGGCGGGGTTGTAGCCGGCCTCGCGGGCACGCTGCTTGTCGTAGTAGCGGCGGGCGCCGGGCGAGACGCGCAGCGCGGAGAACGCCTGCCGTTGGAGGGCGTCGGCGAGGCGGTTGTTGCGGACGTAGCGGGCCTGGACGGTGTGGCTCTTGCCGGAGGCCCGGGTGACGGGGCTGGTGCCGGCGTAGTTCTTGCGGGCCTTCGCGCCGGCGTAGCGGGTGGGGTCGTCTCCGAACTCGGCGAGCACCCGGGCGCCGGTGATCTCCGCGATGCCGGGCATCGAGAGGTAGATCTCAGCGTCCGGGTGGGCGAGAAAATGCGTCTTCACCTGCGCTTCCATGATGGCTGTCTGCTCGTTCAGCGCGATGATCAGGCGGGCGTGGGCCGTGGCGGCGCCAGCGTAGGCGGCGGTGACCGGTTCGGGCAGGCCGAGCTGCGGCTCGCGCAGGGCGGTCTGGACGGTTGCTGCCTTCGCGTCGCGGTTGCGGCGGCGATGGCGGGCCAGGACGGCGGTGATCTGGGGCCGGGTCAGCTTCGCCCCGGCTGCGGGGGTGGGCGCTTTGACCAGCAGTTCCAGGGCGTCTGTGCTGGTCGGTTCCAGGTCCGCGTAGGCGGCCGGGGCGGCGGGGAAGTACTCGCGCAGCGTGGACCGCAGCCGCTGGAAGGTGCGGGTGCGTTCCCAGATCAGGGTCTGGTGGGCGCGGGCGACGACCCTGACGGCCTGGGCCTGCTCGCTGTCCCCGGCGACCGGCCGCAGCTGGGCCCGGTCGATGCGGACCATGTCGGCCAGCGCGTGTGCATCACCTTTGTCGCTCTTGGCCCCGGACGTTCCGTATCTCTCTTTGAAGCGGGCGACCTGCCGGGGGTTGATCGCGTAGACCTGGTAGCCGGAGGCGATCAGGGCCTGCACCCACGAACCGCGGTCCGTCTCGATCCCCACGATCACCTCGGCCGCATCGAGGTTCTTGCCGCCGTGCCGGGCGACGAGCTCGTGCAGCCTCGCGATGCCCTCCACGCCTTCGGGCAGCCTTGCGGCAGTCAGCTTCCGGCCGGTTTCGTCCTGGACCTCGACATCGTGATGGTCCTCGGCCCAGTCATCGCCGATCAGCAGCAACACGCTCTCCTCGCCTGGTAGTTCGCTTGTTGTGCAGCCTGCGGAAGGCGCGGCACGCGGCCTAATGGATCCAGTGCTCACGCCCCAATCGGCGGGCACGCCACCCCATCAGCGGTCTGGCCTTCCGGCCGACCAGCAGGGGCACGGTCTGACCTCAGAAGTCACGTGCTTCAGGCGATGAAAGTGCTCACCTGCTGGCGGCTACGCCACCGAGTCTCTACGACCCGACAGCTCCCATTAGGCGGCGGCGCGTCCACCAGACGCAGAGGATTCCGAGGCTGAGGGTGAGGCCGAGTAGATCCCGGTCTCGGTCCACTGCAGGGCCCAGAAGTTGCCGGCGGCTGGTAGATCACGCGCTGGTGGTAGTCGGCCACGGCGGAGGCGGAGCCCAGCTCCCGCCCGGCCCGGCGCTGGGCGGTGGACAGGAACGGCGTCACTGCCAGCGAAAGAGCCGCGCGAACGATCCCGGAATCGAGCGGTCCGTCTCCCCTGTCCCGGCCAGAGCACGTACGGCATCCACAGTGACGTAGGCCGTGCGAACGAAGAAGGAGTCGGCGGTGATCCGCAGTGCCGCCTTCTCCCGTGCCTCGCGTGCGGCGTGATCGCGCGCGGAGAACTGCCAGGCGACCGCCGCGGCCGAGGACGCCTCGATGGCAGAGTCGAGGCCGACCAGCGCCAACACCTCCGAAGAGGCGAGAGACCTACCCCGACGGTGCTTCACCAACCCTGGCTGCGGTGACCACGTCGGCATGCGCTCATGGGGCCTGGCATGACCGGATTGGCGCAGGGAGCCGGCGAGGGGCGTCGGCACGGCGTCGACTGGTTCCCCCGGAGCGGCGGCTGTCGTCCCAGCTCGATTCGGAAGCCCCTGTCGCATATGTGCAGATCTTTGTGATTGCTTACCTTTGTCACAACGATCCTGTGATCCCTGACGTCTCATGGGCTGTGGTGCATTTCGCACCTGTTTCATCGGGAACACGGGGGATCGTATGAGTGATCGTCGTTTTGCCGCGCGCGAGGCGCGGATCCGGGCGGCCGAGGCCGAGTTCGAGAGGCACGTCCCGGTCCAGGCCGCCAACGGGGAGGAGACGGACAACCCGTTCGTGGCCAGCTACTCCAAGGCGCTGCCGCACAACAAGTTCGGCGAGGTCGACCCCGCCGCCTACCAGCTGCTGCGCCGGGCGCTGGCCACCGGCAGTTACGAGGACTTCGAGCGGATCCCGCTCGGCGACACTCGCAAGCTGGTCAATCCGCAGGCGGGCCACTCCTTCGACCTTCAGGGCCCGGACGCCCAGGCGCTGGCCATCCGGCCGGTACCGCGCATCGACAGTGCGGAGAACTCCGCCGAGGCGGTGGAGCTGTACTGGATGGCGCTGTGCCGCGATGTGCTGTTCACACGGTTCGGTGACAGTGAGCTGGTCGCCGAGGCGGCCACCGAACTCAGTGGGCTGTCGGACTTCCGGGCGCCCAAGCAGAACGGTCAGGTCACCGCGCGGACCATCTTCCGCGGGGACACCCGGGGCGACCTGGTGGGGCCGTACGTCTCGCAGTTCCTGCTCAAGGACATCCCGTACGGCACGCTGCTGATCCCGCAGCGGCAGGACACGCTGGTCCGCCCGGTCGACCACCTGACGACCTGGGGCGACTGGCTGGAGGTGCAGAACGGTTCCGAACCCGAGCCGGACGAGCGGGACTTCGCGACACGGCGGTACATCCAGACCCCGCGCGACCTGGCGCACTACGTCCATTTCGACGCACTGTACGAGGCGTACCTCAACGCCGCCCTCATCCTGCTCGGCATGAACGCGTCGGCGGATCCCGGCAATCCGTACAACTTCTCGCGCAACCAGATCGGTTTCGGGACGTACGGCGGCCCGCACATCCTCTCGCTCGTCACCGAGGTCGCCACCCGTGCCCTGAAGGCGGTGTGGTTCCAGAAGTGGTACGTGCACCGGCGGCTGCGGCCCGAGGAGTTCGGCGGCCGGGTCCACCAGCAGCTGCGCGGGCAGCGTGAGTACCCGATCGATGGTGAGGTGCTGGACTCCGTCGCCGTCAAGCGGGTCTTCGAGAAGTACGGCAGCTATCTGCTGCCGCAGGCGTTCCCCGAGGGCAGCCCGACGCATCCCTCGTACGCGTC
Organism: Streptomyces sp. ADMS; assembly: GCF_033441795.1. Taxonomy (NCBI): domain Bacteria; kingdom Bacillati; phylum Actinomycetota; class Actinomycetes; order Kitasatosporales; family Streptomycetaceae; genus Streptomyces; species Streptomyces sp. ADMS. The sequence continues at coordinate 6,205 of NZ_JAVFVX010000099.1, forward strand.
AGGACACGCCACCGTGGCCGGAGCGTGCGTGACGATCCTCAAGGCGTGGTTCGACGAGTCGCACATCCTGCCTGACCCGGTCGTGCCCACCACCGACGGCACCGCCCTGGAGCCGTACCCCGGCCCGGACGCCGGCCGGCTCACCGTCGGCGGGGAGCTCAACAAGGTCGCCGCCAACATCGCCACAGGCCGCAACATGGCCGGCGTGCACTGGCGCACCGACTTCACGGAGGCGGTGCGGCTGGGCGAGGAGATCGCCATCGGCGTGCTGCGCGATGCGAAGGAAGTCACGCTGGAGAACGCGGTGTTCACCCTCAGCCGGTTCGACGGCACCACCATCACCGTCTGACGCTTCGACCGGCCGACGCTCGGGAGCCGAACCCGTAACCGGGTTCGGCTCCCGAGCCAGGGACAGGAACCCCTCGGTGGCACCCAGGGGCTCCGCGCGGTCCCGATGGCGCGCCGGCCGCTGCGGGCGATGCGTTTACGTCCGGCGCGCCAGAGCTTGGGGAACGGGCCGTGCGATGGGCGGTGGCTGACTCCAGCTCCGCCGAGCGGGTGTCCCGGGCTGCCGGCTATGACGGTTGGCGGTGTTTCTCGATGAAGTCGGTCACGAGGCGCGCGTAGTCGTCGGGGTGCGTGACGTGGGGGATGTGCCCGGCCCCCTCGAAGGTGTGTGTGCGGGCCTGGGGCAGTGCCCCCGAGAGTCTGGCGATGATCTCGGCGAACCATGGCGGGCTCTTTGTGCCCTTGGTCAGCAGGGCGGGCCCGGTGTAGCCGGGGAGGCGGCCGAGGCCGAGGTTCGCCCAGTCCGGGTCGGCCTGCTCGTCGAGGAATGTGGGGGCGTTGGTGAGGAAGGTCTGGCGGAGCTGGTCCGGCAGCTGGTCCCAGGCTCCGGGGCCGAGCGCGACCTCCTCCACGAACTGGCGTGCCCCCGCCAGGGTTTCGCCGGCCCGGAGGTGGGCGAGGACGCCTTCGATCCGCTCCCCGGTGGCCGCCATCAGCGGCAGCAGCTGGGTGTCGTCGGCCACCACACCCATGAGCGGGGGTTCGTGGGCGACGAGGCCCCGGAAGAGTTCGGGACGCCGGGAGGCCAGACCGAGCGCGGTCGAGGCGCCGAAGGAGTTGCCCGCGACGTACGCCGGGGCGAACCCCAGGGTCTCCATCAGCGCCGCCAGATCCTCCTCGTCCTCGAACCGCGACCCCTGCCCCGGCGGACGCTCGCTCCGGCTGTGGCCCCGGCGGTCGTAGACCAGTACCCGGAATCGCTCGGTGAGCGCGGGCAGGACCGGGGCCCAGTTGTTGTGGTCGCCCCAGGAGCCGTGCACCAGGACCAGCGGATCGCCGTCCCCGCTCCTTTCCTCGTAGAAGAGCTCGACGCCGTTGACCTCGACCCGTGGCATGTCCCGGTCTCCTCACCGAAAGATGGTGTCCGCCCTGGAGCCATTCAGCCACCGCAAGCCCCGCGCGTACGACCTGCCAGTGCCTGCGTGGACCGAACATCATGCGTCCGGCCCATCGGCGACTCCGGTGCAGGTCGAGTACTGACCGATGCATCCGGGGAAGGGCCGCCTGGCCGGAATCCACGAGACCGGGGAGCTGCGGATCTGCAGGATGGCCGGCTCGGGTCCATGGCCGTCGCGTTGAGTCGAAGCGACGCCGATCGAGGTGTGGGCCTGGAGGGCCGACCAGGGCGCCGTCAGCCGGCAGAGGCCGCCCTCACCGCCCTGGACGCGGATGTGGACGGTGCTGATCGTCGACAGCACAAGGGCCGTGCGGTGGGAGCGTCGGAGTGCTCGCCCGCGTGGTGAGGGTGCCTCGGTGCGGCTCTGGGCCTCGCTGCCGCAGGACACCCTGCTGATACGGCATGGCGGCCACGGCCAAGCCAGCTCGGTCACCCGGGATACGGCTGCTGACGTGCCTGCCCGTACCGCCGCGAGGCTCGCATCCGCTCTACGGCCTGATGTCGTAGAGGACGTTGAACGGATCGTCCGCCGTGGACCGGGCCACGTCGCTGAAGCCCGCCTCGGTGCACAGAGCGCGTACGACCGTCTCGGGCATACCGCACGTTCCGAGGGCGGCTCCGCCGTTCGCGAGGGACGTGGTCATGCAGTAGAACACGCTGAACCCGTAGAGCATCGAGGCAACGGGGCCCACGTTGTCCTCGGGCCGGTCCTCGCAGTTGATCTCCAGCATCAGGTAGTCGCCGTCGTCCTTGACCGCGGCCCTGATGGCGGCAAGCAGCCGCTTCGGTTCCGCCGAGTCGTGGATGACGTCGAACGTGGTGATGAGGTCGTAGTGCCCGGGAAGTCCCTGGGCGGCATCGACCGTCTCGAAGGTCGCCCGGTCGGCGACACCGGCCTTCTCCGCGTTCGCCCGGGCGCGTTCCACCTGGGCCGGGAAGTTGTCGAACCCCGTGAAACGGGAGTGGGGAAACCTCTTGGCGAGCACGATCAGAGCGCGGCCCGCGCCGCATCCCACGTCCGCGACGTCGATGCCGCGCTCCAGCCCTTCGACGACGTGAGGGAAGGTGCTCAGCCAGTCGTCGACCATCACGCTCTCGAACCAGCTGCCGGTGAAACGGCTCATGCCGTCCCACAGGATGTCCGGATAGTCGCTCTGCCGTACGCCGCCCCCACTCCGGAATGCCTCGATCAGTCGTTCGTACGGCGCCCAGGCGGCGGGCATCATCTGGTACACGCCGCCGAGAAACATGGACCCTGTTTCGTCGGCCAGGGCGGGGGCGTGCTCGGCGGGAAGGGTGAAGCGCCCGGGCTCACGCTCCTCCAGATAGCCTGCCGCGGTGAGACCGCGCAGCCACTCGCGTACGTAGCGCTCGTTCAGGTCCAGTCGGTCCGCGAGCTCCTGGCTGCCGGCGGGGCCGTTGGCCGCGAGGTCCTTGAACAGACCCAGCCGGTCGCCCAGGTGGCACAGACCGATGGCCATCGTCCCGCTGATGTCCCCGAGCGCCTTCTCCATGAAGGCTTCGGCCTTCGCTTCGTCCAATTCACGCTGCGCCGCCACGGTGTGCCTCCTGACCGAGCCCGGTCGCGGGGCGCGACCGGGCTCGGAAAGCAAAGCACTGGGCTGTCCCCTCGCGTCGGCCGCCACGTCGGGCAGAGTCGCTCGGGGCCGGATCGCCTCACCCGATCCGAGTACCGGACGCGCAGAGGGACCGACGGCCCGACATCCTGATCCCGAATGGCCTGCAGGCGTGTGTGCGGGAGGGCGAAGCGCGGCATCCCCGATGCCGAACTCGGAGGCGATGGCCTCCAGGGCGCGGCGGTCGCTCAACCGCTCGCCCCACGCCCCACGCCCCACGCCCCACGCCCCACGCCGGACGGCATCCGATGGTCTGGATCGTCTGGCGCCGCGTGGGAGAGGACGTGGTCCGGGTTCAGTGCGGCCGTCACAGGAGGTGGATGAAGCACGGGCGTGGGCGCCGACGGCCGGCCCGGTCTGTCTGAGGCTGACGAATCCTGGCGCGGTGCACCCGGTAACGGAGCGGACCTCCGCGCTCACTACTTGGGCGGCAGGTTCCCGGCGAAGGCGCGTCCTTCGTCGATCCACGTGCCGAGGACGTCATCTTCCGTGAGAGCGGGCCCGGCGACGAGGATCCAGCCGCGCATCGGCCGGCCGGTCATGTCGAAGACGCGCGTGCCGGGCCGGGCCAGGGCCGCGTCGGTGTTGTCGGGGCCGACCCGCACCATGAGATCGTCGCCGCTCACGCCCACGGCCATGTTGCCGCGGTACAGGAAGGCAATCCCCCCGAACATGTGCTTCTCCGTGACGTCGGGATCAGCGCCCAGCAGTTGTCTGATCCGTTCAGCCAGCCCTTCGTCGTATGGCATGAAGGTTCCTCCTACTCTCCGGTGAGCCGGTGTTCGAGGTCGCTCAGGTCCTTGCCGATGGAGGAGCGGACCTGGCGGGCCAGGAGAGGCGCGGTCAGCCGGTAGAAGCCTCCTCCGCCGCCCCGGACATGAATGCGGGCGAGGGTGCCGTGCGGGTCCGGCTCGAAGGTGTAGGTGACGTGCATGGGCATCGGGCCGGCCACGGAGATCATGTCCAGCAGGCGGGGCGGCTCGTACGCGGCCACGCGCAGGACGTAGTCGATGCGTCGGCCGAGGAAATACGCTGTCCGGATGATCTCGGCGCCCACGCCGAAGCCGCCCTGATCCGCTTCCCGGGTCAGCTTCGCGGTGCGGATGCCCTGGGTCCACTCGGCGTCATAGCGCCAGTCCATGGCATACCCGGCCACCAGCTCCGGCGGGAGCGGGACCATTCGCTCCGCGGATACGTCGATCGTCATCGTGTTGCTGCCTCGTCCTCGACCGGCTGGGATCCGGGACCCTGTTACCGCGTCCAGCATCCTCGCGACAGGCAGCGAGCGCACGACGAGCTGTCGCATTCTGCTGGCAAGCGCCGTCGGGCCGGTGCGTCGCAGCGGGACAACACGCGCGTTCTGCGAGACGCTGCCATTAGGGTGGCGGGGAGTGCCGCCTTACGAACTCGGGTACAGCCTGCAGGACCTCGGTCATACGATCCTGACGCGGGCTGACGCGGGCTGACGCGGGCTGACGCGGGCTGACGCGGGCTGAC